>JBDSAN010000108.1:0-6012 GCA_039922115.1 Jatrophihabitantaceae bacterium | reverse complement strand
CGGCCCGCACCCACATCGCCCTGTTCGTGGTCGGCGCGGCCGGGCTCACCGAGCGCGAGGTGCGTCGCTGGCTGGCCCAACGGCTGCCGCCGCCGATGCGGCCGGCCCGGGTGCTGATCGAGGCCGCCTTGCCGCGCAACACCTCGGGAAAGCTGGACCGGGTACGGCTGGCCGCCCGCTGAGGACCGGGTGGGCTGGCGTTTCGCGAGTGGGCAGTTTCTTGGTGGCCCGTTTCGCGAGTGGGCAGTTGTGGTGGGCCTGGTCTGACGAGTGGGCAGTTGTGGCGCGAATGGTCGATTTTCATTGCCCATTCGTGCTCGAACTGCCCACTCGTCAGAGGTCGCCACCCGAACTGCCCACTCGCGAAACGCAGCCCACCCGAACTGCCCACTCGCGAAACGCAGCTCACCCGAACTGCCCACTCGCGAAACGCAGCTCACCTGAACTGCCCACTCGCGAAACGCAGCCCACCCGAACTCATCGGACAGCGACGCGGCCTACCCAAACCGCGAACCGGCGGTCAGCGCAGCGGGGCGAAGAAGCCGCGCAGGTCCGCGATCAGCAGGTCGGGCGACTGGTGGGCGGCGTAGTGGCCGGGTTGCTCGTAGCCGTTCCACGAGACGATGTTGTGGTGATCGCGTTCGGCGAAGCGGCGCATCGAGATGTAGTCATTGCCGAACTGGGCCAGCCCAACCGGAACCTCGGTCGGCTCGATCCGCTCGCCACGCAACTCCGCCTGCCGGATCTCGTAGTACAGCCGCAGGTTCGCCGCGACCGTGCCGGTCAGCCAGGTCAGCATCACGTTGGTCAGGATGAAATCGGCGTTGACCTCGTCCCGAAAGATCTGGCAATACCAGGCCAGCAGGCCGATCGGTGAGTCGGCCAGCGCGTGCGCCAGCGTCTGCGGTTGCTGGGAATGCAGCGCGTTGTAGGCGCCGAGGTTGTCGATAAACCAGTTCCGGACGTCCAGCGCTTGCTGATCGGCAGCCGTGAGGTCATCCAGCTCGCCCGGTTCGCCGATCGGCCCCGACCACAATTGGGTGACGTGCATGCCGAGCACCCGGTCGCCGAACTCGCTGGCCAGCGCGACCGAGACCAGCGAGCCGGCATCGTTGCCGGCCACCCCGTACCGGTGATAGCCCAGCCGCTGCATCAGCTCGGCCCAGGCGCGTCCGATCCGGCGCGGGTCCCAGCCGGGCTCAGTGGTCGGCCCGGAGAACGCGTAGCCGGGCAGCGATGGGATCACCAGGTCGAAGGCCGGTGCGCCGGTCGCCGGATCCGGATTGGTCAACGGCTCGATCAGATCGAGGAAATCGGCGAAGGAGCCGGGCCAACCATGGCTGATGATCAGCGGCACGGCGTCCGGTCGAGGGGAGCGGACGTGCAGGAAGTGCACCTGCTGGCCATCGATCGTGGTGCGGAACTGGGGGTAGGAGTTGAGCACCGCCTCGTGCTTGCGCCAGTCGTAGCCGTCCAGCCAGTAGGAATGCAGTTCCTTCAGGTATTGCAACGCAATCCCGTAGTCCCAGTCGGCGCCGGGCAGTTCGTCGGCCCACCGCGCCCGCGCCAGCCGCTCGCGCAGTTCGATCAGCGCGGACTCGGCAATCTCGATCCGGAACGGCTCGATGGCATCGGTACTGGGCATCCTGGAGAACTCCGTCTCGTCCGGACCGGCCCTCGTACCTGCCGGTCGCCTCGCTAGGTCATATCAGCGGCGTCACTTCAGCGGCCACCTCCGGTTCCGAACCGCTGGCCGGCAGCGGATCGGGCTCCAACACCCGGGGCACGAAGGCGACCAGGCCGCTGGCCATCGCGATCAGCCCACCGCCGATCAGCGTCGCCCGGGCGCCGAACCAGTCCGCGCTAAAGCCGCCGAGCATGAACCCGACCGGCCCCATCGCCACCGACAGCAGCAGGTCCAGCGACATGATCCGGCCCATCAGCTCGGTCGGCACCCGTTCCTGCAGCACGGTGAACCAGAGGATGTTTCCGTAGGTCACGCCTCCCCACATGACCGCCGAGAAGATCACCGCCAGCCACAGTTTCGGCGAGGCGGCTAGCAGGCAGACCGCCAGCGAACCAGCCGTCATGGCGGCCCACATGACCGCCAGCGTCCGGTGTGGCTGCGGCCGGCGCTTGACGTAGATCGAGGCTAGTACGCCGCCGAGTCCGCTGGCTGCGTAAATCATGCCCAGCCCGACCGATCCGGATTTGAACACGTCCTTGACCAGCAGCGGCAACACCACGAACAGGGGCAGGTAGGCGACCAGGTTGGCCAGGCCGACCGCGAGCATGTTCCACCAGAGCCAGCGGCGCGACATGCTGTAGCGCAGGCCGACCTTGACCTCATCCAGCATCGAGGAATTCTCGACCGGCACCACTGCGGCCAGGCCGCGAACCATTGCCAGGCAGCCGGCGCTGACCAGGAAGGTCGCGGCATCGACTCCGAAGGCCCAGCCGGTGCCAGCCAGCGCGACCAGCACGCCGCCGGCCAGCGGTCCGATCAGGAACTGGCCGAGTGAATTGCTCAGCGACAGCATCGAGTTGCCGGCGGTGAGCATCGAGGTGGGCAGCAGGTCAGGCACGATCGCCGAGGACGCCGGCAGGTAGACCGCGGTCGCGATCCCGGACACGAGCGCGAGCAGCAGCAGGTGCCACAGGTGCACCTGCCCGGTCGCGATCAGCACCGCGACGGTGAGCGTGGCCGCGCCGTTGACCACATCGGAGACCAGCATGATCGCGCGCCGGGACAACCGGTCGACCAGCGCACCGCCGATCAGCAGGAACAGGATGGTCGGAATCTGGGTCACCGCGAGCACCAGCGCCAGATCGAACGGCTTGCCGGTCAGCCGCAACACCTCAAGCGGCAGCGCGATCCGGAAGATCCCGTCGCCGGCGATGGACGCTGATTGGCCGGTCCAGAACCACGCGAAGTTTCGCTCACGAAGCGGGCTGGTCGACTGTTCGGGCAATTGGCCACCTCATTCGCTGATCCCGGCTGAGCAACGGCTCGCACCCTGCCCGAGATAAGGACGTCGGCGGACAATGTATCGAAGGCTCGCATACCGCTCCAGCCGAGGCCTCTTCCAGGTGGCCGGGGCCGGCCCCCGCGGACCAGCCGGAACGGGGCTACCCAGGCTGCTTGCCGCACTCGGCTCGGCCGGTTTCGCGGAGCACTCACGAAGGTGCGGTCGCGTCGCGGCGGCGCGAAGCATGGTCAGCGCGGGCACCGATGGCGTCGGCTCCACCGGTCACTGCCGCAGCCGCCACCACCGATGGGAATCCCGCTCGATGACCGAACGCGCAGATTACGTCCTCGACCAGCGACTCGAGCCGGCCGGCCCGGACCTGTTGGGCGAGCGGTACATCAGCGAGTCCGGGCTGGTCGGCGGGTACTTTGCCAGCGCCGAGGTCGCCGCCGATCGGCTGGTGGCTGACCCGTTCGGTGCCCCCGGCCGGCGGATGTATCGCACCGGCGAGCTGGTCCGGCCAGCAGCGGACGGAGCTCTCGTCCGGGCGGCGGTCCGTCCGCTGTCTGCGGCGCAGTCCGCCGAGATCGCCCAGATCGAATTCACCCTGTCCGGCCTGCCGCAGGGCGCGCAGCTCACCGCCGTGCCGGCCGAGCCGGCTGCCGGTTACCTGGTGACGATCAGCTGCCCGGTCCAGCTAACGGCCGAGCTCGACCTCGCAGGCCTGTCCGAGCGAGCCCGTTCGCTGTTGCCCGAACGGCTCGTCCCGGCCGCGATAGTGGTCTCGACCGAGCAGCCACTGGCCGCTGATGAGCGATCCGAGCTGCCGGAATCCATTGTGGAGCAGCACGATTCGGGTCCGGATCGAGCCCGGCTATGGTTGCGCTCGCTGTTCGCCGAGGTGCTGGACGGCGCCGAGGTGAGCGATCAGGACAGCTTCCTCGATGTCGGCGGCCAGTCGGTCACCGCAATGCTGTTGATCAGCAGGGTAAACGTCGCCTTCGGCACCGACCTGACGATCGCTGACCTGTTCGACGCGCCGAGCATAGACGAGCTCGCCGCGCGATTGCCGTCCTTGCCGGCCAGCGCGCCGGTGCTGCCGATCAGCCCGTTCGCCGGGTCGGATCAGCTTCTGGTGCTGGCTGAGCCGACCGGCAACTACTCGCTCTGGCCGGCTAGCATCGAGCCGCCGGCAGGCTGGACGATCGCGCACGGCCCGGATCACCGAGCGGCCTGCCTGGCCTATGTCAACCAGCACTGGACCGGCTTCGAGCACCTCATCGGGCCGAGCGCCCCGAACACCGACACCGGGCTGCCGATTGGCAGGTATCCGTTGTCCTACAACCAGGAATTCTTTCAAACGCTGGACGAGGGTGACTCGGTCGGATCGTTCAGCGACCGGCACACGCTGGTCGCCGGCTGGCGGATTCGCGGCAACGTCGCACCGGCCGTCCTGCAAGGTGCGCTCAATGACCTCGTCGAGCGGCACGAGATCCTGCGCACCACGATTCAGCGCGATGGCACGCCGGGCAGCCAGCAGGTGCATCCGGCCACGCCCGTTCCGATGCTGATCCGCTCGATGCCGGTGGTCGCTGATCCGAGCCGGGAATTCCAGTGCGAGCAACTGCTCACCGAAATCGAGGCAATGCCGATCGACGCGAGCGAGCTGCCGCTGCTGCGCGCAGTGCTCGGCCGGTTCGATCACCATGACTCGGTGCTGGTGCTATCGGTGCATCACATCGCGATCGACGCCTGGTCGATGCAGGTGCTGATCCGCGACCTGGCGATCTGCTATGCCAGGCGGCGCGGCTATGACCTGCCGCTGCCGCCGGTCCACCAGTACCGGGAGTATTCCCTGCTGCAGCGGGCCGAAACCGATCCGCAGCGACTGCAACCGCACGTCGAGTTCTGGCAGCAGGAACTGGCCGGTGCCCACCTGTTCGAAATGCCGGTGGTCGAGCAGGACGTGCCAGCAGGGCTCAGCAACTACGCGATGCAAGGCTTCGTCGTCGACGGCGAGCTGGCGACCAGCACCGTCGAGCTAGCAGCGGAGCTGCGCAGCTCGCCGTTCATGGTGCTGCTCTCGGCCTTTTACCTGCTGGCACGCCAGATTACCGACCAGACGGACCTGCTGGTGCCGACCTTCACCACCGGACGCACCGATGCTCGGTTCCGCGAGACGGTCGGGCCGTTCCTGAACTTCCTGCCGGTCCGCACCGACATCACCGGCTGCCTCAGCTTTCGCGAGCTCGTCAGCCGTACCCGGGCCAGCTGCATCCAGGCTTACTCGCACGACATCCCGTTCGAATGCATCGAGCCGCAGGTGCCGGGACTGTTCATGCCCGCCGCGGACCAGCCCGGCAGCCCGGTCGCCTTCGAGATGGTCCAGTCCCCGCTGGCCGCCTCCGGCGATTCGGTCGGTGACCTCCGGCTGCGCGAGGTGCATCGTCGGCTGCTGGTCGAAGGCGACTGCCCGGACATCCCGAACGGGATGCTCTGGGTGCTGAACCTGGTTTCGCGCAGCGAGATCATCGGAACCATCCAGTTCAAGCGCAGCGAGTTCAGCCTGCAGGCAATGGCTGATCTGGTGACCGGTTACCTGCAGGTGCTCCGGCAGGCGGTGACCGAGCCCGATGCCGACCTCAACGCCGTCGAGGTCGCGTTCACGCCGAAGGGATTGTGATGACCGACAAAGGCGATCAGGGACTAGCCGGCAGCAGCCGAGATCCGCAACGGCAAAGCTTCGACTACATCGTGGTGGGGGCCGGTTCGGCCGGCTGCGTGCTGGCCGCCCGGCTGAGCGAGGATCCGGACGTCACCGTCTGCCTGATCGAGGCCGGCCCCACTGACGACACCGACCGGATCCGGATTCCGGTTGCCGGCGGCTCGCTGTGCCGCTCGCAATACGACTGGGACTACGACTCGATGGACGAGCCGGGCTGCGACAACCGGCGGCTGTACCTACCGCGTGGACGGGTACTCGGCGGCACCAGCTCGATGAACGGGATGGTGCACATCCATGGCAACCCGCTCGACTACGACA
>JBDSAN010000107.1:0-17003 GCA_039922115.1 Jatrophihabitantaceae bacterium | reverse complement strand
CCATCATTGCCAAGTCGGGCGGCCGGCTCAGCTGAATCGCTGCTGGACTCGTCCGGTTCGACCACATCGGCGGCATTGCCTTCCGGGACCGCGAGCGCGTCGATGATGCCGGACAGCTGGCCGAGTTCGGCGGCGATCGCGTTGCGCTGCCGCGCCAGCTCGGCCACCTCGGCGCGCGCCTCGGCCAGCTGCAGCTGCGCCTGGCTGAGCAGCTGGGCTGCTTCGGTGCGCGCCGCGGCCAGCAGCTCGCTGGCCTGCTCGCGGCTCGACCGGCGAAGTTGATGCAGCTCGCGCTGGGTATTTCCCATTTGTTCGGCGACCTGTTCGCGAACGGACCGGGCGCCGGACTCGGCTTCGGTCAGCCGTCGCTGAGCCCGCTCATGTTGCTGCTGAGCGCTCTCGGCGGCCTCGGCCAGCAACCGGTCAGCTTCGGCTCGGGCGGCAGCCAGGCTCTGCTGTGTGCGCTCGCGGGCGGCTGCCTGATCGCGGGCGAGCCGGTCGCGTTCGGCCTGCAGTTGCGCCTCGGCATCGACCCGTCGGCTGCGCAGTCTGGACGAGGCGTTGCCGAGCACCGTGCTCAGCCGGAGCCGGGCCTGGCGCAGCACGCTGGCGGCTTCCCGATGCGCGGCACCGGTGATCCGCTGCGCTTCGAGTTCGGCTGTTTCGATCAACCCGGCGACGGCTTGCTGGGCCCAGCTGACCTGCTCGGCGGTGCGGGCCATCTCGGTGGCGGCCTCGTCCCTGGCCTGCTGGATGATCTGCTCGGCATGCTCGGTCGCTGCTGCCCGCTCGGCCGCTGCTGCCGTGCGAGCCTGGTCAAGCTGCCGTTGCCCGACCAGCACGAGCTGGTCGGCCTCGGCGCCTGCTTCGGCCAGCCGGCGCGCCGCCAAGCCATCGGCGTCGGCCAGAATCTGCTCACCGCGCTGGGCGATTCGCTGCTGCTCGCCAGCTTGCTGGCGCTGCTGCTCGGCTCGGCTGGCGGCCAGCTCGTCAGCGAGCTCGGCATGCCGGCGCTGCGCTTCCTGCTCGGCGGCGGCGAACAGCTCGGCGGCCTGGCCCCGAAAGGCTTGCGCTGCGGCCTGGGCGGCGGCGTGCTGCTCGCTGACCTCGGCCTTGGCCTCGCTGAGCAGCTGCTCGGCCGCGTGCTCGGCAGCTTCGGAAACCAGCATCGCCTGATTGGTCGCGTCGGCGATCAGCGAATGCGCCTCCTCGTGCGCCTCGGTGAGTCGGGCGCTGGCCGCTGCCAGCTTGTTTCGGGCGGCGGCAAGCGCGTCCTCGGCATCGGCGCGCAACAGCGCGAGGTCAGCGTCGATCGAGCCAGCTTTCGGCTCGCGCTGATCACCAGCGCTGGCAGCCGGCGTCTCTCGGTCGTCTTGCATATAGCAAATAATCGCAGAAATGTGTTTCAGACACACCCATCACGTGTGTGGAAAGCCAAAAGACGACCGGAATGCGGGGTAAGCAAGGCTTTCCCGGACGATCGTGCCGCCAAGCAGTTCACGGTTACCTAGCGAATGTGTGAGCGGTATGTGCTCAAGCTGGGGACGGCGGCGTGGCCGGATCGGCTGATCACATGTGAAAAACTGACCCGACCCGTTCGTCCCAGCTGTAATCGAGAGGCAGGCCGCGCTGTGACCTCCGTGCTGCGGTCGGTCAGGTCGCTGCGGCCCGGACTGCGCCAGCACTGGCCAGTGGCGCTGCTCAGCCTGCTGCTGTTCACGGTGTACTCGGTGTACGCGCTGGCCCGGCAGTCCACCTACCTGACCGCCGGCTACGACCTGGGCATCTTCGATCAGGCGGTGCGCAACTACGCCCACCTGCGAGCTCCGCTGGTGCCGCTGAAGGGTAGCGGCTACAACATCTTCGCCGACCATTTCCATCCGATCATCGCCACGGCCACGCCGCTGTACTGGCTCTGGAACTCACCGGCGGTACTGCTGCTCGTCCAGGCCGGCCTGGTCGCGGCCTCGATCCCGCTGGTACACCGGTTCGCTGGCCGCCGGATGTCGAGTTCGGCGGCGCTGGTGGTGGCGGCCGCCTACGGCTGCGGCTGGGCCATCCAGGCGATGATTGATTTCGACTTTCATGAGATCGCATATGGTGTTCCACTACTGGCGGCGGCGATCGACGCGCTCGATCGGCGCGATGACCGGACGCTGCTCATCGCCGCCGGCTTGTTGCTGCTGGTGCGCGAGGACATGGGCGCGGTGCTGGTCATGCTCGGGCTGCTGCGGTTGCTGCGACGTCCCCGAGCGATCGGGTTCTGGCTTATCGCAGCAGGCATTGTCGGCTACCTGCTGGCGACCTCGGTGGTGATTCCGGCCTTCGCCCCCAACGGCAGGTTCGCCTACTGGACCTTCGACGCGCTCGGGCCGGACCTGCCGCACGCGCTGTGGAACATCCTGGCCCACCCCGCGCATACCGTGCGGTTGCTGTTCAGCCCGTCGGTGAAGGCGCAGACACTGGCCTACCTGTTCGTGCCGTTAGCGTTGCTGCCATTGCGATCGCGCTACACCCTGATCGCGTTGCCGCTGCTGGCCGAACGGCTGTTCAATTCCCGCGACATGGTCTGGACCACGCACTACCACTACAACGCGCTGCCCTGGCTGGTGCTGGTGCTAGCAATGGTGGACGGCGGCGCCCGGTTGTCGATCTGGTCCCGGCGCCGGCTGCGGGCGGTCGTGCTCAGCTACCTGATCGCGGTGCCGGTGCTGCTCACCGTGCACGATCCGGTCGCCCCCGAGGTGTTCCGGCGGATGTTGACCGGCAAGGCGTTCGCGGTGAACCAGCACCTGCGCGATCAGCGGGCCGCGGTCGCTCAGGTGCCGCGCAACGTCTGCGTGTCGGTCGATGACCGGCTGGCGCCACAGCTGACCAACCGGGACCGAGTCACCCTGCCAGGCATCCCGACGCCGCGCACCGACTATCTGGTGCTCGACCTTTCCCAGCAGCAGGTGGGTTTCCAGCTCGCGTCGCCGCAGGTGGTGTTGGGCCAGGCCCGAGCGGCCGGCTACCAGCAGCTGTTCGCCCAGGGTGACCTGCTGGTATTGCGGTCACCAACCTTTTCCGGACCGACGCCCGGCTGCCGGCCATGATCGAAGCCGGCCGGGCTGCAGAACTTATCCGTTCAACGAACACCTGAACCGAAGGAGCGAGCATCGTGCAGAGCGAGCTGTCGCCCGACCTGGTCGACTACTACCAGCAGTGGCTGGCTTACCGGCGCTGGTTCCTGCGGGTCCCCGGTGTTCAGGTGGCGGCTGCGGTAGCCGGTCAGCCGGTGCTGTCGGCGGCCTTCGGACTTGCCGATGAGAGCACCGGAACCGCGCTCACCGAGCAGCACCTGTTCCGGATCGCCTCGCATTCCAAGACCTTCACCGCGGTGCTGGCGCTGCAGCAGGTCGCTGCTGGCCGGCTCAGGCTGGACGATCCGGTCGGTACGCACCTGGCCGAGCTGGCCGATACCCCGCTGGCGCGCGTGACGGTCGGCGAGCTGCTCAGCCACGGCGGTGGCGTGATCCGCGACAGCACCGATGGCGACTTCTGGCAGCTGCTGCAGGACTTTCCCGACCGGGCGCGACTGCTGGCGATCGCGGCAACCGAGTCGGCGGCGGTGCTCGGCCGCAACGAGCGGTTCAAGTATTCCAATATCGCCTACGGCCTGGTCGGGCTGATCCTCGAAGCGGTGACCGGCAACAGCTATCACGAGCTGGTCGCGACCGCGATTACCGGCCCGCTCGGGCTGGCTGACACCGGCCCGGAGCTGCCATTGGATCGGCTTGCCGAGCTGGCAACCGGTCACAGCGGCTCGCCTACGCGACCGAGCGCGAGCCGATCGAGCAGGTGGGCACCGGTGCGCTAGCGGCGGCCACCGGCTGTTACGCCACCGCCGCTGACCTGGCGGCCTTCTACAGCGCCCTGCTACCCGGCCAGCACCAGCTACTGGGTGAGGACGCCCAGCGCCAGCTGCGGCACCGCCAGTGGGACGTCAGGGGTGTCGAATCAGGTTATGGACTGGGCGTGTTCCTTACCCGGATCGGTGACCGCGAGCTGTTCGGGCACAGCGGTGGCTTTCCCGGTCACATCACCCGGACGCTGGCCGATCCGGACTCCCGGGTGGTCGTCTCGGCGCTCACCAACGCCATCGACGGGCCGGCCGAGCCGCTGGCCGCCGGGCTGTTCCGGCTGATCGATCTCGCTGAGTCCGGCTCGCACCAGCAGGCGGCTGATGCCGATCGGTTCGTCGGACGGTTCGGTTGGCTCTGGGGAATCCAGGATGTCGCCGCGCTTGGCGGCCGGTTGTACGCGCTCAATCCCGCGCTGCCGAATCCGGCCGACGATGCGGTGCCGCTGGAGCGCATCGACGACTCGACCCTGAAGCTGGTCGGCGGTCCCGGTGGCGGATCCTTCGGCGAGTTGATGCATTTCGACTTTGCCGCCGACGGCTCGATCAACTCGGTGCGTGGCGTCAGCGGCATGACCATGCGGCCATGGCAGCTGCCGGCCCTGAACTAGCAGCTCACGCCTGCGGCCCGACCATGATGGCTGGGTTCAACAACTCGACGAGCTGTCTGCGCGAGATAGCGATCGCGCCGGCATCGAGCAGCTGCCGTTCCAGCGGCAGCAGTTCGTCCCGTTGCAGCAAGCGCAATCCGTTGCAGTCACCGGCGACCTCGAGCAGCTGATCGATCACGCCGATCATGGTCGGTCCCCAGACCAGCCGGGCTCGGCTAACCGGCCCGCATCGGCGCAGCTCGTCCAGCCGCTGCCAATCCGCGTGCGCGAGGACGCCGAGCTGCACCAGGGCCGGCACCGGCAATCGCCTTGCGCCATAGACCAGATCTCCCCAGCCGGTGGACCAGGCTTCGGCTTCGGCGCAGTAGTCGTCCGGCGCCCACAGGGTGATGCTCGGCATCCGACGCGCGCTAGCCAGCGGCTTGCTCATCATCGCGAACCTCCTCCGATCGTCCGTGCCTGCCGGTGCCTGCCGGTGCCTGTTGCCGATCACGCCGACGAGAGCAGTAGCACGCCAACCAGGGCGCAGGCCGCGCCCAAGCCCTGAATCGGCCGGGCCCGCTCGCGCAGGAACAGCATCGCCAGGAACATGGTGCCGACCGGATAGAGCGAGGACAGCACCGCGCTGGTACTCAACTCGCCGCTGGTGGTCGCCCCGGCGAAGCAGATCTCGGCCAGTGCGTCGGCCATGCCGACCGCCGGCAGCGCGAGCAGTGCCAGCGTCCACCGGCCGGGACCGTTGACGCCGACGGATTGCAGCGGACGCGCGGGCAGCGGCGAGCCGGCTGCAGCGGCTGGCCCGGAGCCGACCAGGGCCGGTGCCGGCAATTGCGGATCCGGCGCGAGCATGGCCAATCGCCTGCGGTAACCGACGTACACGGCGAGGGTAACCACGCACGAGGTCAGCCGCATGATGCAGGTCGCCGAGTACGGATCGCCGTTGGTGGCATGGCTGAGCATCAGCAGGAACAGGCCTTGGCCGGCCGCCGAGCCGAGCGCGAACAGCGCCGCCACCAGGTTGTTGTTGCCGCCAGTCGCCTGCTCAGCGTGCTCCGGTGCGCTCCAGGTGGTGGCGATCGCGCCGATCGCGGCCAGCAGCATGCCGCCGCCGGTGATCAGGGTGATCGAGTTTCCACTTGCGATGCCGGCAATAACCGGGATCACGACGCCGGTTGCCGCGAGCGGAGCGACCAGGATCATGTCCCCGCGCGACATCGAGAAGTACAGGCAGCCGAGCGAGCCCACCGAGGCGAAGCCGGCGGCAATCGCCCAGTAGGCCGAGCCGGTGATAGTCAACCCGTGCCCGTGCAGCACCAGTGCCAGCACGATCAGCACCAGGCCGATCGGCTGAGAGACCGCCAGAACCTTGAAGACCGAGTTGGTCCGAGAGGTCAGCCCACCGAGAAAGTCGGCCAGCCCCCAAGCGGCGCTGGCTGCCAGGGCCAACCAGACGGCGGTCATCGGGACGGCGGCCCGGCGGCTGAGCGCTGGCAGTCGGCTTGATCGGAGCGCTGTTCGGCTGCCAAATTCACCGGGCAGGTTGAGGTCGGGCAGGCTGCCAGATCGCACATCCGGCAGATCCGTTCACCGTGCTCGGGGCCGGTGGTGATCGAGGTGAGGATCTTTTCCACCATTGTCGTCATCGCGCCGCGTTCGGTCGGGTCCAGCGGAACCAGCGAGCTGCGCAGCACGTCATGCCTGCGGTCCAGGATCCGCCGGGCGGCAAGCTCGCCGTTGGCGGTCAGGTGCACCGCGATCGCCCGGCCGTTGCGTCCGGATCGACGTTCCACCAGGCCGTCAGCGGCCAGCCGATCGACCAGCCGCACGGTTGCTGACTGGGTCAGGCCGAGCGGCCGGCGCATCTGCTCGATACCTTGGCCCGGCTCCTGAACCAGGTAGGTGAGCGCCGCCGCGGTAGCGCCGGTATGGCCCACCACCGAATCTGCCTCGTAGGTAAGGCAATCCGACAGCGCCGTCAGCAGCGAGCCGAGCAGGTTCTCCAGCCGGCGTTCCGAATCGGTAGTCACTCTTGCAAAATTAATGAGTCATGCATATTGTGTCAAGGACAGCATCACCTATGAACCGATATAAACCAATATCGGAGGGGCACCGGCTCCGAGCGGCAATGCGGCCACCAGCTCTAGGTCAGCCACGTCGCGTGCGGTCGGTATGTACGTCCGGACGAAGGAGTGCTCAGATGCCGGTTCGGGTCGTGGTGTGCGCTAATCGCGCGATCACCCGAGAAGGTCTCAAGACGATGTTGGGCGCGGCCCCCGACGTGACGGTCGTTCGGACCGCGCCGGATGCCAGTAGCAGCCTGGCTGCCTGGCGGGCCACCCGCTCTGATGTGGTGATCGCAGACCTGCCATGTGCCAACGATGAGATCGGCGCCGCGATCAGGCTGCTGGTGGCAGGCGGCCGGCTCGGGCCGCGGGTGATCGCGGTCTGCCACGACGAGGGACCTGACATCGCCAGCGAGCTGCTCGCCGCCGGCGCCTGTGGCCTGGTCACCCATGACGCCGACGCCAGCGAGATGGTGCTGGCGGTCCGCGCGGCCGTCCGTGGCCAGCTTTACCTGGCGCCGTGCCTGGCCGGTGACCTGATCGACTGGCTTCGCTCGCGTACCGCCGGCATCGAGGACAGCCTGCTGCCACGGGCTGAAGGCCTGACTTCACGCGAGCGCGAGGTGCTGGTCGCGCTGGCCCGTGGCAACTCCCTTGAGGAGACCGCCCAGCAGCTGTTCATCAGCACCGCCACGGTGCGCACCCACGTCTATCGGCTGCGGCACAAGGTGCGCGCCAGGGATCGGGCCGAACTGGTGTCCTTCGCATTCCGGGCCGGCATGGTCGGTGCCTCGGTCAGTCGAGATGTCGCGGCAGGTACCGCATGAGCGCCGCCGAGTACCGGCTGTCCCAGCTGGCCAACCTGGAGTCCGAGTCGATCCACATCTTTCGCGAGGTGGTCGCCGAGCTGGAACGGCCGGTACTGCTGTTCAGTGGCGGCAAGGATTCCATCGTGATGTTGCGGCTTGCCCGCAAAGCCTTCTGGCCGGCCAGAATCCCGTTTCCGGTACTGCATGTTGACACCGGGCACAACTTCGAAGAGGTCATCGAGCTTCGCGATCGGATGGTCGATGAGCTGGGGCTGAGGTTGTTGGTGGCCAGCGTCGGCGAGGCGATCTCGCGGGGCCTGGTTGCCGAGTTGCCCGACGGCACCCGCAACCGGTTGCAGACGCCGGTGCTACTTGAGGCGCTGGAACACGGCGGCTACGGCGCGGCCTTCGGTGGTGCGCGCCGGGACGAGGACAAAGCCCGCGCCAAGGAAAGGGTGTTCTCCTTCCGGGACGAGTTTGGCCAGTGGGATCCAAAGAATCAGCGACCGGAGCTGTGGAATCTCTACAACGGTCGGATCCATCAGGGCGAGAGTATCCGGGTGTTCCCGCTGTCGAACTGGACCGAGCTGGACATCTGGTCCTACATCGCCGCCGAGCGGATCGAGCTGCCCTCGATCTACTTCGCCCATGACCGGATGGTGTTCAGCCGGGACGGCATGCTCTACGCCGACCACGATTTCTGTCGTCCCAGAACGCATGAACCGACTTTCAAGGCGCGGGTTCGCTATCGCACGGTTGGTGATGCCTCGTTGACCGCGGCGGTGGCCAGCGAGGCTGACACCGTCCAGTCGATCATCGCCGAACTGTCGGCCAGCCGGCTCACCGAGCGCGGGGCGACCCGTGGCGACGACCGGTTCAGCGAGGCAGCGATGGAAGATCGCAAGCGAGAAGGGTACTTCTGAGCGATGGATATGCTGCGGGTGGCGACGGCTGGTTCGGTGGACGATGGCAAGAGCACGCTGATCGGTCGGTTGCTCTACGATTCCAAGTCGATCCTGATCGACCAGCTGGCAGCGGTGGAGCGGGCCAGCCAGGCCAAGGGTGATGATTACCTCAACCTCGCGCTGCTCACCGACGGCTTGCGGGCCGAGCGGGAGCAGGGCATCACCATCGATGTCGCGTACCGGTACTTCGCCACGCCGCGCCGCAAGTTCGTGATCGCCGATACCCCGGGCCACGTGCAGTACACCCGCAACATGGTGACCGGCGCCTCGACGGCGAACCTGGCCATCGTGCTGGTCGATGCCCGCAAGGGCATCGTCGAACAGACCAGGCGGCACACCTTCATCGCGAGCCTGCTGCGGGTTCCGCACCTGGTGCTGGCCGTGAACAAGATCGACCTGGTGGACTACTCCGAACAAGTTTTTACCGAGATTCGCGACGAGTTCGCGCGGTTCACCGCCAAGCTCGAGATCGGCGACCTGACCGTGATCCCGATCTCGGCGCTGCACGGCGACAACATCGTCAGCCGGTCCGAGCGCACGCCCTGGTACGACGGGCCATCGCTGATGTATCACCTGGAGCACGTGCACGTGTCCAGCGACCACAACCTGATCGATGCCCGTTTTCCAGTTCAGTACGTGATCCGGCCGCAGTCCGAGCAGTACCCGGACTACCGGGGCTACGCCGGCACCATCGCCAGCGGCGTGCTGCGTACCGGCGACGAGGTGCTGGTGTTGCCGTCCGGACTGACCAGCCGGATCGCCCGGATCGACACCGCGGACGGCCCGATCGATGAGGCTTTCGCGCCGATGTCGGTGACCGTGCTGCTCGCCGACGAGCTCGACATCTCACGCGGCGACCTGATCTGCCGGCCGCAGAACCGTCCCGTGGTCGCGCAGGACCTGGACGCGATGGTCTGCTGGATGTCGGAACAGCCTTTGACTACCGGCATGAAACTGACCCTCAAACACACCACTCGCAGCGCCCGGGCGGTGGTCAAGCAGATCCAGTACCGGCTCGACGTCAACACCATGCACCGGCAGGAATCCGATCAGCAACTGGGACTCAACGACGTCGGTCGGTTGCGGCTTCGCTCGACCGTCCCGCTGCTGTGCGATGAGTACCGGCGCAATCGGGCCACCGGATCGTTCATCCTGATCGACGAGTCGAGCAACCGGACGGTCGGCGCCGGCCTGATCAGCGCGGCCAGCTAGCGAGGATCGGTCAACTGAGCTTGTCGATCGCGCCGGCGGTCAACTCGAGCGCCCGGTGGTAGGCGGCCAGCAACTGGTGGCCACGGCGGGCGAAGCTGTCACCGAGTTGGTCGGGCTGGTGCCAGTTGTGCGCTGCGCTAACCCGAATCCCGGTCCACAGGTGAGCAACCCGCTCAACCGCACGGCCAGCCTCGATCAGCTCAGGTACCCGCCACTGGCCGCCGCGGGTACGTAACAGCTCGCCATGCACCGCGGCCGCGGCCTGAACGCCCCAGCCGAACGGGTAGATCCGGCGAACCTGCTGGCAGTCGCCGATCGTGGCGGCCCGCTCGATAGCGTCCAGGTAGCGGCGCAGGCCAGCCAGTCCGGACCACTGCTGCGCGCCGGCCGGATCGTGAAACCGGTCGAGATTAGCCTGCAAAGCCTTGCCGAACTCGGCCGGCGACAGTGCGCTCAGCCGGGCGTCCGGTCGGACCACCAGGAACCGGCCGGCGATCTCGGTCTCGCTGAAAAAGGCATCCTGCTCATCGGCTGGATTGCTGGAACTGGTGGCGGCTAGGAACGCCTCGTTGGCCAGCGGGCCGTTGAAGCCCGGCGGGGCCGGGTCAGCGACCAGTACCAGGTCGCGATACTCATCGACACCGTAGACGACGATCAGGTGGGCGGCGTGCACGTCGTGGTAGGCCGGTCGAAACGGCAGGTGGTAGTTGTCGACCGCCGCGATCGGCAGCAGCCCCTGGCGCAACAGCTCGGCCAGCTCGGACAATGCTCGATCGGGCGCACTGCAGGCGTGCCAGCTGATGTCGAGCTGGTGGTGCGGCGCCAGGCAATGGCCAAGATTGTCCTCGTCTGGCACCGGCCAGTAGAACTCCTCGAAGGGCAGGTCATCCGGCCGGTGGTAGAAGCTCCAGCCGGTACCGAGCACCTCCAGCGGGTCGTGACCGTGCTGGGCCAGCACGGTGGCGATGGTGGCGTGCAGGCAGCTCACCGCATCGCGATACCACGTGCTCGGCCGCCGGCTGGCCTGGGCCAGCTCGCGCTGGGCTGTGCCGAGCTGAGCTTCATCCAGCTGGGGTTGCGCGGGTGCTGAGGTCACGGTCATCGCGATCACCTTTCCGGGCTTGGTTGCAGGCTGAGGGCGAAGACGTGCAAAGCCGGGTTGTCCGGCAGCCGCAGGCCGGTGAGTGCCGCACGCCGGGTGACCGGCACCCGCTGATGCCAGGCGGTGGCGGCCAGGCCGAACTGGACGTGGAACGGGTAGTGCATCGCTTCGCTGCGCAGCGCCGGGGTCTCGCCGAACATCGCCGGTGCCGCCCAGAAGTCCGATACCCGGACGGCCTCGAAATCAGCGCTGTGGTCGGCAAAGTGCAAGCACAGCTCGTCCTCGACCCGGCGCTCACCGGTCGCGATCAGGTGGATCCAGTCATAGTGGCCAGCCGGTAGCTCGATCAACTGTCCAGCGCACCGGATGTTGTCCGGCTCGGCATCTCTCAGGTGCCAGGTTCGGAACTCGATGCCAGCTACCGTGATCGTCGGCTGATCGGGCATCTGGGCGGCCGAGAAGGAATTGCCCCAGACATTGCAGGCACCGGATTTCCGTTGCTCGGCCGGGGTGATCGCCACGTTGTTCAGCTGGGCAGCCAGGTCCACCAGCCGCAGCCGGCGTGCCTGGGTCAGGACGTCGGATGGCATGCGTGCTCCAGGTTGAGTAGGGACGGCCCTGCCGTCAGCGGTGTGGTTGCAGGGTGCGGGACAGTTCGGTGATGCCGGCGCGCAGCACCGAGATGCCACGCAGGTAATCGCTGAGGATCAGGTGCTCGTCATCGGAGTGATCCAGCGCGTTGTCGCCGGGGCCGTAGGTGGCCATCGGCACGTCCCAGGACTCGGCCAGGGTATTCATGTCCGAGGTGCCGGTCCGGACCTTCAGCACCGGCTGGGCGCGCTGGGCGCGAATGCCGTTGCACAGGCTCAGCACCACCGGGCTGCGCCGGTCCACCTGGCAGGCAGCGACATTGTTGAGCACCGTCAACTCGCCGTCCGGGCAACGGGATCGTAGCTGTTCGAGCAGGCTTGCCGCGTCGAAGCCGAGCGGGGTGCGTACCGTGATGTCGACCTCGGCCTCGGCAATATCGCCGGACATCGACACCAGGGTCAGCCCGGGCAAGTCGAAGCTCGCGTGGGTGGCGGTCGGGCCGACGAGTTCGCCAATCACGTTCCAGCACTCGACGGCCAGCTCATCAGCTTTCGGAGCGGGATTGGTCGGGTGAGTGGCGGGCCGCTCAACTCGGTAGCGCAGGTCGAGTTTTCCCTTGTAGCCGACCACGATCGATGCCCAGCCGCTCGGTTCGCCGATGATCGCCGCGTCCGGCAGCCGGTGGTTGTCCCGGACTGACACCGCGCCGCGCGAGCCGGGTGTCTCCTCCTCGACGGCGCCGATCACCACGATCGTCCCGGCATAATCGACCGCGCTGGCAGCAGCGCAGATCATGGTCGCCAGCGGCCCCTTGGCATCGACCGCACCGCGACCGTAGAGCCGGCCGTCGGCCGATCGCACCCGAACGGTGCCTGGTGCGGTATCCATATGGCCCAGCAGCATGACGGTCGGGCCGTCGCCTCGCCTGATCACTCCGGTGGCGTTGCCGGCCTCGTCGATCGAGGCGGTGAATCCGAGACCGGTCATGGTGTCAACCAGGTACCGGGCGATCGCGGCTTCCTCGTAGGACGGTGATGGGATATCGAGCATCTGCCGGATCAGACCGACCGCGTCGACCTCACGAATCGGAAGGTGGCCGTTGACTACACCGTTCATGGTGTTCCCCTTTAACATGCTTGCCTCCGGATGCCGACGGTGGTGCTGCCGATCCCGGCCAGTGCCCGCCGGACCGGCTGTTCGGTCCGGCCATCGGCGATCAGGACGCGTGGAACCCCGTCGCGCAAGGCATCGCTGGCGGCGATGAGCTTCATCCGCATGCCGCCGGTAGCGCAGTCCGGCAGCGATTGCTGATCGATGGTGAGGTTGGGCAGGGTGGACGTCGGGTCGTCCGGGTCAGCCAGCACCCCGGCCGCACCGGTGAGCAATACCAGGCAGCTTGCCTGCAATGCCACCGCGACCGCGGCGGCAACCCGGTCAGCGTCCACGTTCACCGGCTGGCCGTCCTCGGCCATCGCGGGCGGCGATACCACCGGCACCATGCCGGCCTCGACCAGCAGCCGGAGCAGGCCGGTGTTCACCTCGCTGATCCGTCCGCTCTGGTTGTCGCGCACCACCACTGTCCGGCCGTCGACCACGCTGCGGTGGGCATGTTTGCGACGGGCCCGTAACAGTCCGGCATCCAGGCCGGTCAGCCCGACCGCGATCGCGCCGGCAGCGGTCAGCGCCTGCACCAGTCGTGGTTTGGTCAGCCCGCATAAGGCCATCATGATTGCCTCCAGGGTGGCCGGATCGGTATGCCGGGTGCTCAGGCCGTCCGGTGCGACCAGTCGCCGATCAGGCAGCCCGAGCCGCGCACGCACCCCGCTGATGTCGACCGAACCGCCGTGCACCACCACCAGCGGCGTCCCCGAGCGAGCCAGCGCGGCGAGATCCCGGCTGACCGCCTCGGACCGGGTCGCGATCGACCCGCCGAACTTGACCACTACCAGCTCATCCATATCGCTCCACCTGCCTCGGGTTACCGAACAAAACCGTCCACCGGCTGCTAGCTCGGGTGCAGTCCGGTGAATTCCAGCCCGGTTCGCTCCGGCCAGCCGCAGCGAATGTTCAATGACTGCACCGCATTGCCGGCGCCGCCCTTGACCAGGTTGTCCAGCGCACCGATCGCGACGACCCGGCGCCGGGGCGCATCGACGGCGAAGCCAACGTCGCAATAGTTCGAGCCCAGCAGGATCTTCGGCTCTGGATAGCGATAGATCCCGCGGCTCTGCGCGATGACCCGGACGAAGGGTTCGTCCCGGTAGCGTCGCCGGTAGGCCCGCCGAACCTCGATCGGGTCGGCGCCATCAGCTAGCTCGGCCCGGCACACCACCTGAACCCCGCGCACCGCCTCGACACCGGTGGCAGCCATCCGGACCGGCAAGCCGGTCGCCTGGCTGATCTCGGCCTCGTGCCGGTGCCCGATCGGGGCAAACAGTCGCATCGCGCCGCTGCGTTCAGCATGCAGGTTTGCCGGTCCGTCGGCGGCGCCTGAGCCGCTGGAACCCGTTCGGGCATCTACCTCTACCGGGCCGGCGATCAGGCCCGCTTCGGCCAGCGGGGTCAGCGCCAGGATCGCCGCGGTCGCCATACAGCCAGGCGTGCTGATCAGGTCGGCGCCGGCGAGTTCGGCCCGATGCAGTTCGGCCAACCCGGTTGTATAGCAGCTCAACGCCGCCGGATCCGGATGTGGCTGGCCGTAGTGCCGCTCGTAGGCCGCGGCATCGCGCAGCCTGAAGTCGGCTGACAGGTCGATCTGGATCGGGGCCAGCGCGTGGAATCGCCGATCCAGGTTCGCGCCGTGCGGGGTGGCCAGGAACAGCACGTCGTACTCGGTCAGTTCGGCGTCGTCGCAGAAGGCCAACTCGGTCACCCCGCGCAGGTTCGGATGCACCGAATCGACCCGGCGCTTGGCGAACCGTCGCGAGGTGCAGGCGGTGACCGACACCTGCGGGTGACCGAGCAGCAGCCGCAACAGCTCGCCGCCGATATAGCCGGACGCTCCGACGATGGCTGCCGAGATCATCTGCTGGCCACCAGTTCGTCCGGCACCGGCCGATCGCTCGGACGGGCCGCTTCGAGCTCGGCGCACTCGATCAGGTAACCCACCAACTGGTCGGCCAGATCGATGGATTCGCCGTGCGCGAGCTGGAAACCACTGAATTCCACACCATGATTGACCTCCAGCACGCTCAGGCTGCCGTCCGCGCACTCGATCAGGTCGACCCCGGCGATCCCGGCGCCGACCGCGCTCGCGGCCGCGCAGGCCAGCCGGGCGAGTTCGTCGGTCAGCGGGCAGGGCAACGCCTCGCCACCGCGCGCGACATTGGTGCGCCAGCCAGCGCTGCGCCGGTAGATGGCACCGACCGCCCGGCCACCGATGACGATCACCCGCAGGTCGCGATCGGGCTTCTCGATCAGGTCCTGGACGTAGACCAGGTGCGATTCCGGGCCGGCCAGCGCGGCGATGTACTCCACCACGAGCTCGGCGGTGGCCCGGTCATAGACCGGCGTGACCAGCCGTCCCCACGATCCGGTGACGGGTTTGACCACTACCGGAAAGCCCATCTCGGTCATGATCTGCAGCGCGGCGCCGGGTGTGAGCGCCAGGCTGGCTCGCGGTGTGGGCACGCCGTGCTCGCGCAAGGCCAGCGTGGTGCGCCAGTTGTTGCCGCACACCTCGATCGCGGCCGCCGGGTTGAGCACCGGCACCCCCCACGATTCCAGCGTGCGGGCCGCATGTACCGCGCGGCTCAGGCTGATCTCGCGATTGAGCACCACCGACCAGGCCGGCCGGCCAGCCCGGTCAGCCAGCCGCAGCTCCCGGCTGTCCAGCTGGACGTAGCGCACCGCGCGCCGGTCGAGCGCGGCGAAGATCCGCTTCTCGTCCACCCGGACCCGCGAGGCCAGTACCGCCACCGGCCGTGCCGTGCTGGTCGTACTCACTCGCCCCAGTCCTCCTCGATCTCGGGCGCCAACGCCAGCATCACCGGAGCGGTCGCGACCACCTCGAGTTCGGTGCGGCACTCACCGCACTCGAGCACCTCGTTCAAGCTCGGCTGGTCGGGGACGGTGAGCTGGTACTCGCACTCGGGGCACAGCGTGGTCATGTTCTACTCCTTCATCGATTGCACTGCGGACAGGACCTGTTCGGGGTTAGGGGTGTTACGTCGAGCCGGCTGAGCACCTGGTCGCTGATCCCCTCAGCGGTGATTCCGTAGTGTTGCAAGAGCTGTTCCTGATCGCCGACCACCGAGACAAACGTGCGGGGAACACCGATTCGGATCAACGGCCGGGGCAGCTGCTCGGCAAGCGCTTCGGCGATCGCCGAGCCGAGGCCACCGATCTGCCAGTGCTCCTCGACGCTCACCACCAGCTCGGCCGGCCCGACCGCGTCCAGCAGGCTGGCAATGTCGAACGGGGCCAGCGTGTGTACCTGCAACACCGCGGCCGAAACCCCGGCATCGGCGAGCAGCCGTTCGGCCTTGAGCGCGGCCACGATCGGCTGCGGACCACAGGCCACCAGCACCACCCGCTCGCCAGGCACCAGCGTCTGGATCCGGCCGAGTTGTGGCCGAGCCACCCAGCCCGGCAACGACGCGGCCGGCTTGCGATCCAGCCGCAGGTAGACCGGGCCGTCGAGTTCGAGCAGCTGGGGCAGCAACGCCCGCACCTGGCCGGCATCACCCGGCACCAGCACGGTCAGGTTCGGCAGCACCCGCATCACCGCGAGGTCCTCCAGGCCGTGGTGGGTCGGTCCCAGGTGACCGGCCGACAACCCGGCGTGGGTTGCCGCGATGCACACGCCGAGCGCGTTGTAGGCGAGGTCCAGCTTGACGAATTCGACCGCGCGGGAGCTGGCGAAGGTGGCCATCGTGTTGACGAACGGCCGGTAGCCGGTAGCGGCCAGGCCGGCCGCGGTGCCGATCAGGTTCTGCTCGGCGATACCGAGGTTCAGGTAGCGGTCGGTAGCCGTGCCGAAGTCCTGACCGGCGAACAGGCCGGTGTCCGAATCCAGGCAGACCACCCGCTGGTCGTGCTGCATGAGCTCGATCAGGCCGTCCCGGTAGGCAGTTCGCAGCGCAACCGGTCGGGTCGCGCTATCACGTCGCTCAGCTGCCAGCACGCCGGTCATCGCGAACCGCCGGACAGGAACGAGGCCAGCGAGGAGCTAACTGTGGCCTGCTGCCGCTCCGACAGCGACACGCAATGGCAGTGCGGCTGATCACTCAGTTTCGGGACGCCGTATCCCTTGTGGGTATTGGCAATCAGCACGCTCGGCTGGCCGGCCGTCCAGGGGGTGCTCCGCAACGCCTCGGCGAGGCCGACCTGATCGTGCCCGTCCAGCTCGCGCACGTCCCAACCGAAGCTGCGCCAGCGCGCTGCCAGCGGTTCGAGGCCGACCACACCCTCGGTCGGCCCGGTCAGCTGCAGCCGGTTGCGATCGACGATCACCACCAACCGGTCCAGCCGCTGGCCGGCAGCGACCGCGGCGGACTCCCAGCAAGAACCCTCCTGCAGCTCGCCGTCACCGACGATCACGAAGCAACGGCGGGCCGAATCGTGCAGTCGGGCGGCCAGCGCGAAGCCGGCGCCGAGCGCCATGCCGTGCCCGAGCGACCCGGTCGGCAGCTCCACGCCGGGCACCGCCCGGACCGGGTGGCCCATCAACCGGCCGCCGGCCTGACCGAACGTGGTCAGCTCGCTGACCGGAAAGTAGCCTCGCTCGGCCAGCGCCGCGTACAGCGCG
>JBDSAN010000106.1:0-10751 GCA_039922115.1 Jatrophihabitantaceae bacterium | reverse complement strand
GGATGAACTGCCACTTCATGCCGGTCGGGAAGCCCGCGCCGCCACGGCCGCGCAGGTTGGATTCCTTGACCAGCGCGATCAGCTCGTCGGGCTGCATTCCTAGCGCCTTGCGCAGGCCGGCATAACCATCGAGCTTCTCGTAGTTGTCCAGCAGCCACGGCGCGTTAGTGCCGAACCGCTTGGTCAGCAGCGGCGTCAGGGGCATCTCAGCTGTCCGGGATAGCTGCGGCTGCCAGTTTCGCGACCGTGAGCAGCACCGCGGCGTCTTGGAGCGCCTCGAGGGTGTGCCGGGAGTCGGGCACGATCAGCAGATCACCAGGCGATCCTTCCCAGGCTGTCTCACCGGCCGCGAGCCGGACGCGTCCATGCAGCACGTGCACGGTCGCCTCGCCCGGGTTTTCGTGCTCATCCAGACGCTGACCCGCGGTCAGAGCGATGACGGTCTGCCGCAGCACATGCTCGTGGCCGCCGTACACGGTCTGCGCGCTGCGCCCGCTTGGCGCCGTCCGTGCCAGCTCAAGCTGCTGACGGGCCAACGCAGTCAGTAAGGATTTCTCCATCTGGTCTCCTTCAGGATGCGATCGGCTAGGCTCCGATGGATTGGCGGTAGCCGAAGAACTCGTGGTCTTCGTTGTAGCCGTTGTAACCGCCGCCAATCTCGGCGTAGGTGGCCACGAACTCGATACCCTTGACCCACTTCACCTGCTTGAATCCAAGCTGGATCTCGTTGCGCAGCCGCAGCGGAGCACCATGCCCGAACGACAGCGGCTCGCCGTTCATATCGTAGGCCAGCATCGTCAGGTGACAGGACATCTGCTGGATCGGGTGGGCATCCTAGTAGACGCCGCCGTCGGGGCCGTCTCCCAGGGAGTAGAACACCACCCACTTCGCCTCCGCGGCGGGTTGGACGAGGTCGATGAGGGTCTGCATCGACACCCCGCCCCCATTTGGCGATGCCCGACCAGCCCTGGATGCAGAAGTGCTGGGTAATCTGCTCCTGATGCGGCAGCGCCTGCAGTTGGATGAGGTCCAGCTCGACTGGGTGGGCGACGAGGCCGTTGATCCGCAGCCGGGTAATCGAGGAACCCGCCGGCCTGCAGAGCGGTGTAGGCCGCGGAGTCGGGGTAGCGGCCGTTGTGCCAGAAGTACGGGGAGATGTCGGCCTCGGTGTACTGGCCGGGTTTCGCGTCCAGGTGCTCGAACAGCCGCTGCGCCGGTCCGATCAACGCGTACCCGACCCGCTGCACCACCCGCGGGTGGCCGAACGTGAACGGGGTCGCCGCAACCCAGCCGACGACGACGATCACCATGGAGGCGGCGAAGACCCAGAACCCGGCCCAGCCGGCACCGTCGTTGTTGGCGTAGACGTGGTTGAGGTTGTGCAATAGGCCCGTGGTGAACACCAACGCGACGTGTAGCACGATGAAGAGCAGGAACCAGACCAGCACCAGGAAGTGCAGCGAGCGGGCGGTCTGGATGCTGAGCACCGAGCTGATCCGCCGGAACCGGGTCGACAGTGCCGGCGACATGCCCAAACCGGTGATGAAGGCCAGCGGCGCGGCGAGGAAGATCGTGATGAAGTACGCGAGCAGTTGCAGGCTGTTGTAGCTTCCGCAGGTGGTCTCAGGCGGCCAGCTCAACGACAAATACTGAATCAGCGTCGACACCGCGTTCGGGAACACCGCCCAACTGGTGGGCGCCACCCGCCGCCACTCCCCGGTAACTAAACAACAGGATGTAGAACACGACACCGTTGACCAGCCACAACACGTCGACGCCCAGGTGCCACCACCGAGCCAACCCGATCGAGTGCCGGATACCGGGCAGACCCACCTGTCCCGGTAGGTCGATGGAGTCCTCCTTCGCCGTCCACAGCGGATCAGGCGGCACCGGCTTCTGGATGCGGAACCAATCCCTGCCCGGGGTGCTGTGTCGCGTCCAGTACGGACGAGGATGGTCAGTGAGGATCTGCAGCCCCGACCGGATGATGAAGATCAGCAGGAACAGGTTGAAGAAGTGCTGGACGCCGACCCAAATCGGCAGCGCGGCCGACGTCTGCCCGGCGCCGTCGGCGACCGTGCCCGGGTGGGCAGTCATGAACCGCTCGACGGAGCCCACATTGCGCAGTCCCTTCGCGGCAGCAACCGCAACGATGAGCAGCACGAACCCGATAGGGAGGGAGCCAGAGCAGGTTGAACCAACGGCTACGGCCCAGGCGGACCCGCGGGGCGATGCCGTGCGCCGTCGGCACCGAACCCGCCCACGTGCTCGGGTCGACGATATCTTCGCCAGCTGACAACTGACTGCGGTAACTGGCCCGGCCGCCGGCTGCGCCAGGCACACCATCAACCGGGAACCGAGGGCTGTTGCCCTCAAAAGCAGACGGCGTGGCCGGTGGCGGCGTCGGCGTGGGGGCGCTGCTCACTCAAGCTCCTTCACGCCGTGCCCGCACCTCAGTGTGGCCCGGCAGGTCGACATACCCGGAGCTGGACTTGCTGGGCGGCGAGCCTCGCGCTCTCACGATCACAGCCCCACCGGCGACGATCACGGACCCAGACCGGCAGGGTCTCAGCACTTTCCACACAACGCCGTCAGACGGCGCCTGTCAAGGCACGCACTGTCAGCCGGCCCCGGAGCCCTACCGCGGTAAGGCGCATCAACAGCAGCGGAGCCTTCGAGCGCCTCACGGCGGCGGCGCGCATTGGGCAACCGGATCAGCTCCACGACTGCCAGACACCTTGGTCGCCAATCAGACTCCGTCAGGGCCGGGCACATCAAAGTCTCCGGACACGCCATCAAGGATTCATGAAGAGTCCGTCTTCGCGTTTGATGGGCTTACACGGTCAACGTGCTAGCGAGCGTCTCCAACAGCGCGGTGAGCCGTTCGAGTTCCTCGAGGTGTGCGCTAGTGAGGGTCTCCAGTATCTGTGTGCCGTGGTCGTCCAGCTTGAGCCGGACCGCCCGGTGGTCTTCGGGGTCTCGGCTGCGCAGGATCAGGCCGAGGCGTTCGGTCCGGTCGATCAGTTCGACTGCGGAGTGGTGGCGGATCAGCAAGTAGTCTGCGACCTGGCCGATCGTCGGACCCTGCGGTTCGTCGTGGCCTCGGATGGCAAGCAGGAGCTGGTGCTGGCTTGCGGTTAGGCCGTGGGCGGCGGCCTGGTCCGCGCTCCAGCGTTGGAAGCGGCGCAGCCCGGTTCGAACCGTCAGCAGCCGCTGGTAGTCGGCGTCATGGATGCGGCGGCGATGCGACATGGGCCACCTCTCGTCCTTCGACCTGTCGGTCGGGTTCGTTCCTCCGATACGCTGTTGCCTCGTGTCACGATACAACTTGGACATAGGATGCGGGCGGTTGTGACGCCGCGGGACGTGAGCCACCTCGGTGACTTCTCCGCGTCGTCGCGGATGCTGGTCATCACGGCGCTGGCGCTACCGGTGGGTGCAGTGAGCGCGTGCGTGGCCTGGGCCTTGCTGCGCCTGATCGGACTGATCACCAACCTCGTCTTCTACCACCGGGCGGAAACGACGCTGGTCGCCCCCGGCGTAGGTCATCACAACCCACTGGTCGTACTGTTCGCGCCGATCGCGGGCGGGCTGTTGATCGGTCTGATGGGCCGCTTCGGGTCGGAGAAGATCCGCGGGCACGGCATGCCGGAGGCTATCGAGGCCATCCTGCTCGGTGGCAGCAAGGTGGCACCCCGAGTAGCCGTGCTGAAGCCGGTCTCGGCCGCGGTGGCGATCGGCACCGGCGGCCCATTCGGCGCTGAGGGTCCGATCATCATGACCGGCGGCGCGGTGGGTTCGCTGTTCGCGCAGTTCTTGCGACTGACGGCGGACGAGCGCAAGACGCTGCTAGTCGCCGGTGCGGCCGCCGGCATGGCAGCCACCTTCAACTCCCCGTTCGCGGCCCTGATGCTCGCGGTCGAGCTGCTGTTGTTCGAGTGGCGCCCCCGCAGCTACATCCCGGTGGCCGCGGCGGTGTGCGTGGCCGCGATCGTGCGGCACCCGCTGTTGGGGACGGCCGCACTGTTCCCGACGTCCGGCGCGTTGCATGTCACCTATGCCACCTACGGGCTGTGCCTGGTCTCCGGGATCGCATCCGGGGTGCTGGCGCTGGTCGCAACGGTCCTGGTCTACGCGGCCGAGGATGCGTTCCGGCGCCTGCCCATCCACTGGATGTGGTGGCCGGCGATCGGTGGGCTGGTCATCGGCCTGGGCGGGCTTGTCGTCCCACAGGCGCTCGGCGTCGGCTACAACATCATCGGCGCCGAGCTTGATGGGTCGATCGGGCTGGGCCTGGTCACCGGCGTCCTTATGGTCAAGACGCTCATCTGGTCACTCTCACTCGGCTCCGGCACCTCGGGCGGCGTGCTGGCCCCGATGTTCATGATCGGTGGCGCGCTCGGCACTCTGGAGGCGCACCTGTTCCCCTCGGTCGGGCCCGGGTTCTGGGCGCTCATCGGGCTGGCTGGTGTACTCGGCGGGGTGATGCGCTCACCGTTCACCGGCGTGGTGTTCGCCCTGGAACTCACCCACCGCTTCGACGCCCTGCTCCCGCTGATCATCGGCGCCTCGACTGCCTACGCCGTCTCGGTACTGCTACTCAAACGCTCGGTACTCACCGAGAAGATCGCCCGCCGCGGCTACCACCTGTCGCGCGAGTATGACGTCGACCCGCTGGAGATCCTGTTCATCGGCGAGGTGATGCAGACCGACGTCCTGACCTTCGAGTCCGACCTCACCGCCGGCGAGGCATTGACACTCATCTCAGACACCGCCCCCGAAACGGTCGCTGGCCGCCGGCAGATGCTCTACCCAGTCGTTGATCACAGCGGTCGAAAATTGCTCGGCGTCGTCACCCGCACCCGGCTGGAGACGGCGCTGCACCACGACCGGACCATGACCACCGTCGACCGCCTCGTGCATAGCAGGACGGTCGTGGCCCACCCCGACGAGACACTGCGAACCGTCGCCACCCGCATGGCTGCCCACGCCGTGGACCGGATGCCCGTCGTCGACCGGCACGAGCCCACCCGCATAGTCGGGATCGTCTCGCTCACGATGCTGCTCGCGGGCCGCCTTCGCGATCTCCAGGAAGCCCGAGACAGTGAACGGGTGCTGCGCCTTCGGGTCGCCCGGCCAACCCGGCGACTCCCGCGCCCGACAGCCTGATACCTGCCAACAAGATCGGGTCGACCTCTTGGCTTTAATATCGTGTAGCGATATTATCGAGGCACGATATGAGGAGCGTCAATGGTTGTCTACGTCGCTATCGCTGTCCTAGTCGGGCTGCTCGCGATCGCCACCGTCGCCTCGATGCTGCTCGGCCTCCTAGGTGCAGGCGGGCTGGTCCGCCTCGTGCGCTGCACCCGTTGCGCGCACCTCGTCGTCCTGGCCCGCACCGATACGAGTCCGGCCTGCCCCTACTGCCGGCATGAACATCTGGCCCACCCGCTCACGACCCTGCGCCACCCCCGCCGCGAACTCCTCCACCGCTAGCACACCCAAGGAAGCGTCGATGGATGTGCGTGGCCTCGCCTCGGTAGGCGCCGTCGGCGATCCGCAGTCCAACCCAGGCCGGCCTGCTCATCGGCACCGGCTCCGTTACGGTGCCCGGCGTGCTTACCGCCGAACTCCCGCTCGGTGGACGGGGACTCGACGTCGGCGCTCTTGGGTCACTGCGCAGCGCGACCTCTCGATGCTTGGCTGGTATTTGCGCCCCCGCCTCACGCACTAGATGATGCCCTTCCGATGCCGGGGATGTCAGGGCTTGCGCCGACCGGAGCAGGTAGAATTTAGTTGCTGGAGACCGGCAGTTTCGTGACGAACAAGGGCCGACCCCGGCGTCACTGCAGAAGGTAGCCAACCAATGACCGCAACACGGCCGCCCACTCCTCCAAGGGAGCAGGCGGCCTCGACCGGACCGGACGACTGGCTGGCGTCGGTCGCCGAACGCGCAGGCAGAGCCAGCGGGGCACCGACCGAACTGCTCGGTGAATACCTGCCGATGCTGGCCGATGCCGCGATCCGAGGTCAGCGGCCAGCGCCGGCAGATCTGATCGCGGTACGCGAACTCGGCAGGCTCGCCGCCGAGCAGGGAGTCGACGCCGCTCGGGCCGTCGAGCTCTACCTGTCCGCAGCTTGGCGCCTGTGGCGGGAACTGCCGATGCTCGTGCGCTCCCGTGATCGGGAGAAGGTCCGCGCCGCTGCCGAGGCGGTGCTCCGCGTCCTGGACGACGCGGTGGCCGCGCTGGTCGACGGACACCAGTCTGCACGCCGCGACATGGTCCGGTATGAGGAGGCGTTGCGGCGCGAGTTCATCGACGATCTCTTGCGCGGAGACGCCGATGTGGCCAGCATGGTCGAACGAGCCGAACCCTTCGGCCTCGACCTGAGCAAACCGCACCACGTCGCTCTGGCCACATCGCGATCCCAGAGCGCTCAGATCGATCGGGCCGCGATCGTCTTGGAACGCGCGATTGTCGATCAGTTCGGCGATCGGGACGTGCTGGTCGCCACGAAAGACGGCCGCGTGATCGTCCTGGTGCCCAGCACGACACCAAACCACACGAAGGATGTCACCGACGTCAGCCGGGTTGTCCACGCCGCATTGGACGCAATGCGAGGAAACGATCGATGGCAGGTCGCCACCGGGCGCGCATTCCCGGGCATGTACGGCATCGCCCGCTCCTACGAGGAGGCGCGCGAGTCGATCATCTACGCCGAACGGCTCGACCTCGACGTCGACATAGTCGATCCCCGGGACTTGCTGGTATACCGGGTTCTGGGACGAGACCAAGCGGCAATCATCGACCTTGTCCGCGACGTACTGGGTCCTTTGGATCGCGTCCGCGGCGGTCCCGCCTTGCTGATCGACTCATTGTGGGCCTACTTCGGCGCTGGAAATGTGGCGACAGAGGCCGCAGCGCGCCTCAACGTCTCGGTGCGCACCGTCACCTACCGGCTAGCAAAGGTCAGCGACCTCACTGGATACAGTCCGTCGATACCGGACCAGCGTTTCGCGCTCCACGCAGCCGTGCTTGGGGCGCGCCTTTTGCAGTGGCCGCATCAGCCACTCCCCGACGCATAGCGAGACCACCTAACGCCAAAGTTCACGCTGGTTGGCAGAGGGAAGCGCTGACCCCATCGACCATTCCAACGCTGGGCCATGGCCCAACTCGACTACGCCAAGACTCCCGAACATGCCCTGGTCGCAACACTGACCAGCCGAATCCCCGATCTCAGTGAGCAGGCTCAAGCGGGACTGGCCGACAGCCACCGTCGACCCGACAACCCCTGGACCAGACGCTGCGTGAGGCGGGTATCACGAAGCCCGCCGACCGCCGGGCCATCGCCGACCTCCTCAGCGGCCTGGTCACCGCGGCAGCCCAGCACGAAGCCCGAACGCCGCGTGCCAACACCACACGTAGGCACCTGATCAAAGCCATCAACGCCCTGCTCGCCACCTGAACACCACCACAGGGTCTCCGCACATCGCCGCCGCCGACCGAGCGGCTCCCCTACCATCCGGGAGATGAACACGGCACGTCACACACGGGTGCGGGGTGCTTACCTCCGTCACGGCGGGGCCGAGCAGGGTGGACATTGCCAGCGGCCTGTCACCGGTCCAACAGCCGCCGACCCGTTGCTGCGACGGCGGCCAGTGCATCGATCAGGTCGGACCTTGTCGACCGCTTCGGCGTAGGCGGACACGGCCGCTTCGCTCGAGGGCAGCATCATCGTCATGGCCCACGCCAGCTCCTCCCTGGCCGTAGCAGCGTCTCCAGCGCGGCGAGCCGGGCCGTCACCTGCTCCTGCTCAGCTGGTGACAATCGACGCGCCAGCACTTCCAGCCGCGACTGCGCGTCCACGAAACGCCAGTTGACCTCGAACCGCTGGATCGCAAGGCATCGACTCGCTGGCTCGCGAGGGAGCACTCCGGGCTTGTGACCTCGGCATACCCGATCATTCTCATGGCCACAGCTCGCTCCGCAGCGCCGGCTTGCTAAATATTTACGAGGCTACTTGGATTTACTGGGAGGTTCAGCGGTGTCTGTGACCGCCTGGACGCCCGCTCAGATCGACGCCAGTTCGATGACGATCGACCGCCGGGGACAGTCAGCCGGGTTTCGGCGAATCTGACCTGCTCACATACTGTTCAACACCCCATAGGGGGTGGCCAGAACCGCGGCGACCATCATGAGCACCAGGGCCTGCAACACCTGATAGGTGTCCTTGCGTCGCAGCCCCGCGATGCACAGTACGGCGGCCGCAGCCCCGACCGTGACCGTGATGATCAGATAGGCGAGCATCGCCTCACCCACTCTCGTGCTGCGCGGCCGGGCAGTGGATGAGCCGCCCCGTCAACGTGGGCTCCTCGATTCCTTCTCGCGTTGACAGCGCATGCACATCCTGGCCATAGGCAGAATCTCCAGCCGCTCCAGCGCGATGGCGTAACGGCAGTGCTCGCATCGTCCGTAGCCGCCGTTCACTAGCCGATCCAGGGCTGCCTCAATGTCGAGGAGCGCCGCAGCGGCGGCCGTCCTCAGACACGCGGTGACCTCGTCGCGAGGCAGGTCGGGTGGGGAGTGTTTCACCGGCATCCTCGCCAGCTCGCGCAGTTGCTCGAGGCGGAAGCAGCGCTGCTGAATAAGCGCAGCGCGCAGTTCCTCCAGGTGCGGCGCGAGCTCGCTGGAAGCGGCACGCTGGGAGTCGGAGGGATAGGGATAGGGGCGGTGAGTAGGCATGGCGGCCTCCTGATAGGCACCGGTCGATCCGAGGTCATCGATGACAGGCGTAAGCGAAGAAAGAAAAGGGGTGCCGCACCGGACAGGTGGTCGCGTCCTGGTGCGCGGTGTGGTGCGCGTCAGCGCGCACGCGGGCTCGTCAGCGGCAGGCGCTTAGCGGCCCGAGGCGTCGGGAGGTCCGCGGTCCGCGCGGGGTCGCTGCGCACTGCGGAGGGACGGGTGGCCGGCCGGTCGCCATCCGGTGGCGAGCATCGCGGCCAGCACGAGGACAACGGAAGCCGCGGCGGTCACAGCGATCGATTCGCCGTGTCCAGGCCTGATCGGATGCAAAGGCACGACCGGTGCCGCCACCAGGACGGCTTGCACGCCGGCCGGGAATGTCGGTGCCGCGATCACGCTGGTGGCCGGATCGCGGTCGAGCTCGGTTTGATGCGAGCGGGTGGCGGTGAGGTTGACCAGGCACAGCAGGAGCAACAGGCCGGGGACCAGTGCCGCCCAGCCGGCCGCCGCGCAGCGCCGCCGGAGCCGGGAGGCAGGGGCAGGGGCAGGGGCAGCGATCATGGCGAGTTCCGGTGCGGCCGGCTTGCGCGGTCGGGATCCATGGCGCCTGCGGTGCCGGGCAGACGCAGCTGGCAGGGGCCGGGATGGCGATGTGGTAGCAGGCAGACTCGGCCGGTGGCGACGTGTGTCACCGCGCAATAGCCGGCCATGGCGGCGGCGTAGTTGATGTTGTTGTTGTGCAGATCGCGCCGCTGTGGCGCAGTGCTGAGAGTTGTCATCGCAGGGCTGCCCCTTCATCAGTCTGATCGCCGCGCGCTGCGGGCTCGGCCGGGTACGGTTCATGCCGGTCGACCGATGCCTGGGGGCGGGTGTTTTCGTGGCGGGGCCAGCCCTGCCACAGAGGTCGCGGCATGGCGATTGCGCGCGGATCATCGCCCGTCACACCGCCCAGTGGCCACAGGCTGAACGTGAGGTCACAGGTGTCGGCACACCGGCCTGCCAGTCCGTACGCGGCAAGCCCGAGCATGATCAGCAAGGGGATGAGGCCGCCGATCATCGCGGGTCCCGATCCGGGCGGTGATGCTGGTACTCCGACTGGATCAGCATGTCCACCAGCTCGGTGGCGGTGATCACTCCTACGACGACACCGCGGCCATCCAATACCGGCAACTCTGCCACCCGGCTGCTTCGCATCACGCTGAGAACCCTGCTGGGCGTGTCGTTCGGGCCTACGTAACGTCGGATGTCGTCAATCATTCGGCCGGTGGGACCTGCCAACAGCGGGCGGTGAACGCAGCGCCCGGCGGTGAACGCAGCGCCCAACTCATCGGCCGGCGGCCTGGGAGCGCGCTGGCCGGCGTGCGAGCGCGGATCGGGCATCGGGGTACGGGGCGGGGACATCAGGTCGGCCGCGCGCAGCGCCTGGTTGAGGCAGTCCGGCGCCGCTAGACGAACATCGGACGGCGACCCGGCCGCGCTGTGTTGGCGGGCTCGCGGTGCAGCGGAGCGGCCCGAGGGGTGCCGCGAGGCGGCGGCGCAAGTGTTCATGGGTCCCTCCATTCCGGTTCGTCGAGGCTGGTGGGATAGCTGTGGCATATGAGTCCAGGCCCGCGCGAAGCGCGCGTCCGGGGGTGGCCGATCGCCGCCTTACCGACGACGAGGCTTGCTGCCGCCAGGTGGTGGTGATGCTCTCCACGATGCCGGTGCGGCAGGCGCGCATCTAGGGTGGTCATCGGTCAACGTGGGGCGCCATTCGTTGCCGGTGGTCGGCAAGCGTCGGGTCGAGACCTGGGGTGTATCGGTGGTGGTTGTCGGGGATCGACCCGTCCGGGTGCAATGCAGTACACGCTGTGTCCTGCCGTGACTGCGTCCCGCAGTGGGTCTGGTCGCTGTTGCGATCAGGTGCGGGGTTTGGCCGGTTCACCCGCGGCCTGTTATGTGGGCCGCCCGTCCCTGTTTGCGATTGCCGGGCCTAGGTGAATGTGGGTCAGGGTGGGCTGGTCTCGG
>JBDSAN010000105.1:0-3288 GCA_039922115.1 Jatrophihabitantaceae bacterium | reverse complement strand
GGGGCGCCGCGTGGTTTGGTCGAGCAGGCTAGCGAGGGCTGATCGAGTCGCTGTCCAGGTCCACCCGGGACAGCACGTCCACGATCGCTGAGGTGGTGTGGGTAGCTTCGGCTTCGGTGAGCACCAGCGGCGGGGACAGCACCAGGGTCGGGCCGTAGTTGCGGGTGATCACACCGTGGTTGTCGTACAGCTCGTCGACCACGGCCAGCGCCAGCTCCGGGCTGATCCCCTCGCGGGTCTCGGCGTTGGCCACCAATTCGATACCGACCATCGCACCTTCAACCCGGATCTGGCCGACCCACGGGTGCTGTGCCGCCGGCGCCAGGCCATTGCGCATCCAGTCGGCAATCGTCAGTGACCGTGCAGGCAAGCCTTCACGTTCGAGAATATCCAGGTTTTCCAAGGCAACCGCACAGGCCAGCGGGTGACCTGAGTAGGTGTAGCCGTGGAAGAAGCTGCCGGTGTCACCGCCGGTGACCAGTTCGCCGATCGCGTCGCTCATCAGCACCGCGCCGAGCGGCACGTACCCGCTGGTGATGCCCTTGGCGGTGACGATGATGTCGGGGTCCATACCCCGGCTCGGTGAGTCGAACCAGTCACCGGTCCGGCCGTAGGCCGTGATCACCTCGTCCGCGATCAGCAGGATGCCGTTGTCGCGCAGCAGCGCACGTACCCGCGGCCAGTAGTCAGCCGGCGGAGCGATGACGCCGCCACCGCCCAGCACCGGCTCGCCGATCATCGCGGCGATGTTCTCAGCACCCAACCGCTCGATGGTCTGGGTCAGCTCGTCGATCAAGAAGTCGGTCGGGTCCTGGCCGCCGTAGAACTCGGCGTGGTACGGGTAGGGCGGCATCACCTTTTCGACATGGGGCAAGTTCGGTCCGACCGCGAACTGCATGTCCGGGATCCCGGTCGCGGTGCCGGCGCCGTAGGTGGTGCCGTGGTAGCCGAAGTGCCGGGCGATGATCCAGTTCCGGTCGGGCTGGCCGCGGTGGTGATGGTAGAGCCGGGCCAGCTTCATCGCGGTATCGACGCCCTCGGATCCACCGGAGGTGAAGAACACCCGGTTGATCTCACTTGGTGCCAGGCTGGCAAGCCGCTCGGCCAGCCGGATCGTCTTGTCATTGCCGAACTCGAAGAATCCGGTGAAGTGCGCGACCTCGGCAGTCTGCTTGCGCGCGGCCTCGGCCAGCTCCGGGCGGCCATGACCGACCTGGGCGACCCAGATGCCGCCACCGATGGCATCGATGAGCTCGCGACCGTTGGCATCCCACACCTTGGAACCCTGGCCACGCACGATCACCCGGCGGAAATCGCGCTGGTTGCGCTGGTGCGGGTGCAGCAGGTGCCTGAGGTCGAGACCTTCCAGCTCGCTGGCGGACAACGAGAGAGTCGAGTTGGTCGAGGTAATCGTCATATTCCTCTCCTGATTAGGGTCGGCAAGGATTCGGTGTCGGTGCTGCGATCGGTACATCGCGACTGTGCGTGCCCGGCGAGCAAGGATTCGCTCCCTCACAGTGGTTCCTCGACACCATGTCATTGGCCGCACGGGCCGAACATCCTCATACGTGCGCAGCTGGGCCGTCGGCACAGCACACCGCAAGGTGCACGGCCGGCTCGCGGCAGCTGACGATGGGCTCGAACCGTCAGGCAGGGCGGGCCGGCCAGCCTGACCTGCCGCCGGCGACCACAGCCAGCGCACGAATCAGACGCCGACGAAGGGACATCGGATGACCAACGAGTGCCCGTACGACCCAGCCAGCAACTCGCTTGAGGAGCGGATCTTCCAGATCTGGAAGGACATTCTCAACATGCCGGACGGGCGCCAGGACGCTACGTTCTTCGAGCTACAGGGCCAGTCGATCTCGGCGGTCAGGATCGCCGGCCGGATCGAGGACGAGCTCGGGATCGCCATCGATGTGGGGATCCTGTTCGAGGACCCGACCCTGGAGACGTTCACCCGCGAGGTGCTCAGCAAGGCGGCTGGCAGCTAGCGACAGGCAAGCTCAGCGTGATAAACCCAGGCCCGGCAGCGATCAGCTGCCGGGCCTGGTTCAGGTCATCTCTTGCGGGCGATGGTGAGGCCGTCGGCGATCGGCAGCATCACCGCTTCCAGGCGCTCGTCGGCCGCGACCTCGGCATTGACCAGCCGCAGCGTGCTCGCGCACCGGCGCATCAGGCCATCGTGCGCCAGCTCCGGGTCGAGCACGTAGCCATCCAGCAGCACGTTGTCCAGCAGCAGCAGGCCACCCGAGCGCAGCAGCGGCACCGCACTGCGGTAGTAGTTCGGGTAGTTCATCTTGTCGGCGTCGATGAAAACCAGGTCGACCGACTCCGGGGCCAGCTCCCCCAGCGTGCGCCCGGCCGGCCCGAGCCGGAAGTCGATCCGATCGGCGAGCCCGGCCCGAGTCCAGTGCTCGCGAGCAATCTCAGACCACTGGTCGGTCACGTCGCAGCTGATCACCCGGCCACCGGGTGCCAGGCCACGCGCGATGGCCAGCGCTGAGAGCCCGGTGAAGGTGCCGATATCGACGGCACATTCGACCTTCAGCAACCTGCTCAGCAGGCTCAGCAAGCCGGCCTGCTCGACCGGCACCATCATGCCGGCCGCGCCACCGAGCTCGGCGGTGCGATCAACCAGGCTGGCGATCACCTCGTCCGGCGGTGAGGACGACCTGAGCAGGTAGTCCCCCAATGCCGGATTGATCGGAAGGTGCTTGACCCCGGAAGCTGCTGGGCTACCCATCTGAACTCCATAGCTGTTGAGTCGCGCCGGCATCAGCCCGCGCGACTGGACGCCCGTCCGCCGGCCGCCGTGCGCCCGACTATCCCAGCGCGGCCGGCAGCCGTGCATCCGCTGGCTTGCGCTGCTGGGCTATCGCGCGCGCTGCGCTGGCAATCGAGCGCGCTGCGCTGGCAATCGAGCGCGCTGCGCTGGGGCAAACGGCCAGTCGGCACGGCACAAGATGCACCGGTAACGGCCTGGCGGGACGCTGACTGCACGACCGGCGGACGGGCGCCGACGAGCTTGCCGCCGGGGTTCGTCTGGCATGGCTCGCATCCATCAGGCTAGGCGAAAGGCGTTCTATGACCGAGCAGATCGGCTCCGGACCGGGCGGCGAACCGGCCCCCCGAGTGACCCGTCCGCTGACCGGCGACGAGTACGTGGCGAGCCTGCGCGATGACCGCGAGGTCTACATCTACGGCGAGCGGGTGGCCGACGTGACCACCCACCCGGCGTTTCGCAACCCGGTTCGGATGACCGCGCGGCTCTACGACGCGCTGCAC
>JBDSAN010000104.1:0-11600 GCA_039922115.1 Jatrophihabitantaceae bacterium | reverse complement strand
GCCCTACGTCCGGCTGTTGCACGACGTGCTCAGCGGCGACCGGTCCCTGGTAACCAGGCCGGACGGGCTGGCCCATGTATGGCAGGTCGCCAAGCCGGTGCTGGACTTGCAGCGCCGCCCGCTCAGTTACCCGGCCGGTTCCTGGGGACCGCCAGCGGCCCGCCGGCTGGCGGCTCCGGACGGCTGGTTGCTCGGCCAGTAGGCCGGCAGGCCTACTTGTCGCGGATGCGCCAGCTCTGTGATGAACGCGGTTAACCTCTGGTTCAGCGCGCTTCGATGTAGTTGGTAGCGGTAAGTTCCTTCGAGAATCGCAACCGGCGCAGCGAGCAACGCAGCCGGCGACACCTCGGCGTTCAATCGTTGGAGTTAGTGGGGGCCTCTTGGCGCGCGGACCGAAACCGGCCCGGGCCGGGCTGGGACGGGAACGGATGCTCAGCCTCGCGCTGATCCTGCCGTCGCTGGTCGTGTTCGGATTGTTCATCTTCTGGCCGCTGGTCCGGACGTTCCAGCTGAGCACCACCGGGCAGGACCTGTTCGGCCAGGCTAACCGCTCGGTGGGCTTCGCGAACTTTTCAGCGGTGCTGCACGATCCACAGTTCGGACAGGTGCTCGGCGTGACCGCCGGCTACGTCCTGCTGACGGTGATTCCAAGCATCCTGCTGGCGTTGCTGATCGGGCTGCTGTTGCAGGGACCGCTGAGCGGGTTGCGGTTGCTGCGATCGGCCTTCGCGATGCCGTTCGCGTACTCGGTGGCGGCCGCCTCGGTGGTGTTCGCGGCACTGTTCAACCCGGCCATCGGAATCGTGAACTACCTGGTCACCTCCCTCGGCTTCGCCCCGGTGAACTGGCTGACCCAGCCCGGGACGGCCTTGATCAGCATCGCGATCACCACGGTCTGGATGAACGTCGGCTACAACCTGCTCGTCGTCCTGGCCGGTGTCGGCGGGGTGGACGAGCAGTTGTACGAAGCCGCTCGCCTCGATGGCGCCGGGACGTTTCGGATCGCGCGCTCGATCACGATGCCGCTGATCACGCCGAGCCTGTTCTTTCTGGTCGTGGTCGACACGATCGCCAGCCTGCAGAGCTTCGGCCAGATCCGGTTGCTCACCAAGGGCGGCCCGACCGGGCACACCACCACCCTCGTCTACTGGATTTATCACACCGCCTTCGAGAACGGCGCGTCCGACTACGGCACCGGCTCGGCGCAGGCGATCGTGCTGCTCGCGGTGGTCATCGCGATCACCGGAATCCAGTTCGGCGTGCTGGAACGAAAGGTGTTCTACCGATGAGCGCTCGCGCGAAGAGTAATGAGCACAGCCGGTGAGTGTTACCAAGGCGCTGCGGGTGATTGCACTGTTGCTGCTGGCAATAGTGGTGCTGTTCCCGGTCTACTACACCCTCGCTGGCAGCGTGATGGGGCCAGGCGACATCGCCTCGGCTCCCCCATCGCTGATCCCGCACCGGTTGACTTTCTCCAACTATCGCGGGGTGTTTCACGCCGTCCCACTCGGTCGGCAATACCTGAACTCGGCGGTGGTGGCGGTGCTGATCACGCTCGCCCAGCTGGTCTGCGCGGTGCTGTCGGCCTACGCGTTCGTGTTCCTGGCGCTGCCGTTTGCCCGGACGTTCTTCGCGGTGTTCCTGCTGACCCTGATGGTGCCGTGGGAATCGATCATCATCCCGAACTACCTGTTCATGGCAGATCACCAGTTGCGCAATACCTATCCGGCACTGATCCTGCCGTTCCTGGCCGGCGGGTTCGGCACCTTCCTGTTGCGACAATCCTTTCGCTCCTTCCCGGTTGAGTTGCGCGATGCGGCCACCCTGGACGGTGCCAGCCACCTGAGATTCCTGCTGACCATCCTGGTTCCGCTGTCCCGGCCGGCGCTGGCCAGCGTCAGCATCTTCGTGTTCCTGTCCGCCTGGAACCAGTACTTCTGGCCATTGTTGATTACCGATTCGCCGAGAATGCAGACACTGCAGATCGGCCTGTCCTCGCTCAATGACGCCGAGCAGGCCAACCCCGGCCTGATCCTGGCCGGCGTGACGCTGGCCCTGCTGCCGACCGCGATCCTGGTCGCGGTCGGTCAGCGGTTCCTGGTCCGCGGCCTGACCGCCGGTGCGCTGCGATGAACGTCTGCCGGCACATCGCGGTTGCGGCACGCCCTGACCGTCCGAGTTTCACCCATAGTGGAAAGGTAATGCAATGACGCACATACCCTTACGACGCACGCTGGCCGCTGGCGCGGTGGTGGCTGCCCTGGTGCTGACCGCGTGCGGTGGCAGTTCGAAGAGTTCTGGCGCGGCCAGCACCAACGCCCCGGGCGCGGACGCGCTGAGCTCGGCGGGACCGGTCACGGTCACCTTCTGGCATGCGATGAAGGGCGCCAATGCTGACGCCCTGAACGCGCTGGTGTCGAAGTTCAACGCCGCGCACACCGGCAAGATCACCGTCAAGGCGGTGTTTCAGGGCAGCTATGACGACACGGTGACCAAGTACAAGGCGGCGGTGCAAGCCAAGCAAACCCCGTCCGTGCTGCAGGTCTATGACATCGGCTCGGGCTTTCTCGCCGATTCTGGCCAGACTATCGCCGCGCAGGCCTTCGCTGACGGCGACAAACTGGATCTGTCTGACCTGCAGCCGAGCATCAAGGGTTACTACTCGCGCAACGACAAGCTGCAATCGATGCCGTTCAACTCCTCCGTCCCGGTGCTCTACATCAACAAGACCGCGTTCGAGAAAGCCGGCCTGGACCCAGCCCAACCGCCGACCACGCTAGCTGAGATTCGCACCGACGCGATGAAGATCAAGTCGACCGGCGCGGCCAAGTACGCCTTCAACGCTGCCATCTATGGCTGGTACTTCGAGCAGTTGACCGCCGAGGCCGGCAAGACCTACTGCAACAACGACAATGGACGCTCCAGCCGGGCCGACGCGGTCACCTTCGACGATCCGGAGCAGGTGCAGGTGCTGTCCTGGTGGAAGGGCATGGTCGCCGACGGCCTGGCCACCAACACCGGCCGGACCACCGACGACGCGCAGGCTGCGTTCAAGTCGGGCACGGTGGCGATGGGCTTCGAGTCGACCGGCGCGCTGGGCGGCTACCTGAAGGCGGCCGGCAGCAAGTTCCAGATCGCCACTGCGCCGTTTCCGAAGGTGCAGAGCTCAGATACCGGCGGCCCGGTGATCGGTGGCGCGTCGCTGTGGATCGACGGGCCGGGTCACTCAGCTGCCGAGCAGCGCGCGTCCTGGGAGTTCGTGAAGTTCCTGACGCAGTCGGACAACCAGGCCTACTGGCACACCAACACCGGCTACTTTCCGGTGTCGAAGGCCGCGCTGGGCCAGCCGGTCGACCAGGCTTGGGTGGCAAGCAAGCCGCAGTTCAAGACCGCGATCGACGAGCTGGCGGCCAGCCCGGCCGGGGTGCCGACCCAGGGTTGTCTGCTCGGCACCATGCCGCAGGTGCGGGCGCTGGTCGAGACCGCCATCGAGTCGGTGCTGACCTCGAACAAGGATCCGAAGGCGGCACTGGACGAGACCGCCAGCCAGGCCAAGACCCTGATCAGCAAGTACAACGCATCGGTGAAGTGACGATCGGGCCGCTGGTAGCGATCTCCGGCGTTGCCTTGGGTTTGGCGGCACGCTAGGAGCACAATCGGGTGATGTCGAGCTACGAAACGGCGGACGCCGATCCAGACTGGGAGTACGCACCGCTGCGGATACCTTCAGACGTTACGAGGGTGAACGCAGCGGTGCGGCTCGCATTACACGCCGAATACGGCGGCTGGGAACTGGCCCGCGTTCGTAGGTATACCGACGGTTCACGGCAGGTGCTGCTGCGCCGCAAGCGGCGCAAGGTCGAGCCGGTGCCGCTGCCGGGTTTGATGGCCTAGCCCGATTCGCCTAGGCCCTCACTATCCGCGGTAGCCCAGCAGCCAGGACGGCTGCGCGGCGATTGCGGTGGAATGGCAGGCCGGTACGGCTCGTTCGCTATCTGGCGAGCAGCAGCCGAAAGCCGGCGCTCACTCGCATACCGACCTAACCGGCCGACGAACTCATCGGCCTGGGGCCAGCCACCTGCTGTCGCAGGGCCGGCCGAGTCAGGCCGGTCAGGAAGGCCAGGATGAGCAGCACGCCGGTCAGCACGAACACGTCCACCGCGCCGTAGTGCGACACGAACGCGCCGACCAACGCGACTGAGACCGGGAACAGTCCCAGGCCGCAGAAGGTGACCGCACTCATCACCTTGCCCAGCAGGTGGCTCGGCGTGTTGCGCTGCAACAGCGTGAACACCAGGACGTTGGTGACGGTGCTGGTTGCCCCGGCGACGAACAGCGCCACCAGCGCGCCGGCCAGACCGGCGTAGGGCAGCAAGATCACCGAGACGCCCATCCCCAAGCCGGACAGCATGGCAGCGACGCCGGGCCGGCGCAGGCTACTGAGCACCGCGATCACCAGTCCACCGCACAGGCAGCCGGCCGAGAACGACGACAGCAAGCCGCCGTAGCCGGTCGATCCGGCGTCCAGATCGGTCTTTGCCAACGCCGGTAAGCCGATCCGGATCATGCCACCGACGGTCAGGTTCGCCACTGTCGTCACCAGCAGGATCGCCCGCAGCAGCGCCGAACTGCGGACCAGCTGCCAGAAACCGATCGACTCGATGTCACCCTCCGGCTTGCTCACCGGGGCCCGGCTGCGGATGGCGGCTCCGATCGCGGCCAGGCAGCCGGCCGAGACCGCGAAGGTAACCGCATCAATAGCGAACGCGACGCCGATGTTCAAGGTCGCCACCGCCAGGCCGGCGATGGCCGGGCCGATCAGGCTGGCACCATCGATGGCGGCGCTGCTCAACGCGTTGCCGGCGTGCAACTCCTCGGCCGGCAGCAGCACCGGGGTGATCGCCAGCGAGGCCGGCGTGAACAGGCCGGCGAACAAGCCGATGAAGGCACCGAGCACGCTGACCGCCACGATGCCGCCACGACCGGAACCGGCGACCACCGCAAGCGCAATACCTAGCACCAGCCTCGCCAGATCCGAGCACATCATGACCCGCCAGGCCCCGATCCGATCGGCCAGGATGCCGCCGATCGGGGTGGTGCCGAGCCGGCATACGCCGTAGATCGCGACCACGGTGCCTAGCTGTGCCGCGCCACCGCCCTGTTGGTAGACCAGCCACGGCAAGGCGATGGCGTAGAAGGCGTCGCCGAAGATCGAGATCGTTTGGCCTATGAACAGCAGCCGATACTGCCGATGGCGCAGCGGGGCGATGTCGAACCTGCGCTTGCGCCTGCCGGACGCTGCCGGCTCAGTGGCATCCGGATGTGGCACTGCCGAGTCGAGGACCTGGTCGAGTTCGGCGGTGCGCTCGGAATGGCTGGACGTCACGGCAGCTCCTGCTAATGAAGGTGGACGGGCAGTGTCTCGACCCCGCGCAACATCGTGGTGTTGCGCCAGCGCAGGTCAAGCTCGTCGACGGCCAGACTCAGCTGCGGAAACCGAGTCAACAAGCGGCTTAGCGCGATCTCGCCCTCCAACTTGCCCAGCATCGCGCCAAGGCAGCGGTGAATGCCGTGACCGAACGCCAGATGGCCTCGATCATTGCGCTGCAACCGCAACTCGTCCGGATCGTCGAAGCGGGCCGGATCCCGGTTGGCGCCGCCGAGCGAGATCAGCAGGAACGATCCGGCTGCCAGCTCCTGCCCACCGAGGGTGATCGGCTCGGTGGTGAAGCGTAACGTCGCCATGCTGACCGGTGCGTCCCGGCGCAGGAACTCCTCCATCACGGCAGGCATCCGATCGAGATTCTCGCGCAGCCAGGCCAGCTGATCGGGGTTTCGTAGCAAGGCAAGTAACGAGGTACCGAGCAGGTTCACCGTGGTCTCGTGGCCACCGATGACCAGCAGAAAAGCCATCGCCACGATCTCGTCCTCGCTGAGCTGGCCCTCGGCCTGCATCCGGAGCAGCTCCATCAGCAGATCATCGTCGGCGCTGCCCCGCTTGCGTGCGAGAAAGTCCCTGAGATAGCTGGTCATCTCGCGCGCCGCGTCCTCCGAGGCACTTTGCTCGCCGATCGTCAGGATGCCGGTGGACCATCGCCTAAACAGCGCCGCGTCCTCGACCGGCAGGCCGAGCAGGCGGCCGATCACCAGCATTGGCAACGGAAACGCGAAGGTCGGGATCAGGTCTGCGGTCTCGGCCCCGCTGATGCCGTCCAGCAGGGAGTCGGTGATCTGCTCTATCACGGGGCGCATTGCCAGCACCCGGCGCGGAGTGAAGGCAGACTGGATCAGCTGGCGCAGCCGGGTGTGGTCGGGCGGGTCGCTGTTGAGCATGTGCACCACGTCGGCGCCGAGGTGAATCTCGTCCACCTGCTCATCGGCCAGCGCCTGCGCCTGCAGCACACCTTGCCGGATCCGCGGATCGCCGAGCGCTGCCCGGGCAGCCTCGTAGCCGGTGACGATCCAGATCGGCAGACCTTCGGCGCTGTGGATCAGTGACACCGGTGCGTTCTGCCTGAGCCGGGCCAGCGCCGGGTAAGGGTTGACGATGTAGCGCGATTGCGGCTCGACCGCGGCCGGCTCGCTGCTCAGGACCTCACTCATCGCTGCTCGCTCACACTGTCATCGGGTAGAAGGGCCAGCGACGTAACCGCATCGGCAACCACCAGCACAGTCCATCATGTTCGGTGATCAGATTCACGTCGGCGAGTTCCTGCCGGATCGCCGGGTCGAGCTCATCGACCGGCATTCCGTCGCTGAGTCGCCCGATAGCGGCCAACCGATCCGGTTCGTCAATAGTGAACAGCTCCAAGTTACCGAAGCGCCGGTCGCGCACCTCGACAAAGCCGGGGCCGACCCGATAGGTGCACTTGCAAGGAAAGTACTGCTCCCGCCAGGACCGCAACCGGGCTACCTGTAGCGGATCTAGCTCGCCCAGCACGGTCGAGGGCGGGTAGAGGTGGCTCAGCTGCATCAACTGGGTAGCGCTGCCCTCAGCGCACCGCGCCACCCACTCACTGACGATGGCCCAACTGGTCAGCTCGCGCAGCAGGATCAGCGGCGCGGGGTCGACGTCCAGATCGACCGGCTCGACCAGCCGGACGCAGCGGATACCGCTCTGGTACAGCTGCGCGGCGGCGCTGGCCCAGTCGCCGTCGAGCTGCCGTCGGCCTTGCGCGATACCGGGAATCGCTCGCGCGGCAGCATCGTAGTCGAGCCAGAGCTCGACCGCGATGGACCGGTCGGGCCGCCTGACCGGATCCAGTTCAGCCTGTTGCAGCGACATATTCCGGCCCTTCCCGCTCGGGTCCAGCCAGCTGGACAGTCGCACCGGGGCCGCCTGGTAGCTGCCGGTTGTCCACCCGCAGCAACGCCTGGTTGTGTGCTTCCGTGGCCACCTGCAGGTAGTTGCCATCGTCGGTGTAGACGATCCCCAGCAGCAGCCAGCTGTTCAGCATCGATTCAACCTCGGCCTCGCTGCGACCGGTCTGCCTGACCAGCGTCGGCAGCGAGCGGGGCTGGTCCAGCAGCCGGAACATCGCGAGTTCGAAGTCATCGCGCAACTCCAGCGTCCCCCAGTTGTGGGCCGGTCGCCGGCTGATCAGCAGGATCCGATCGGTCAGGTCGTGATAGGCGAACCGGCTGCCTGGGTAGCCGTCCTGCCAGGCCTGCACCGCGACCGACAGCAGCTTCGCCTGGTCATCGTCGATGCCCTGGGGGGTGGAGGTGAAGATGTAGGCGAGATCGTCCAATTCCTGATCGGGTAGCCGGTAGGTCGCGGCGTACTGCGGGGCGGCGCGCAGCTGTTGAAAGCCGAGTTCGGGACGGTCGAAGTACGGGCTGAACCGCTCGATCGCGATCCGGCCGGCGCCGATCGGCGGCACCAGATGATGCAGGGCCGGTAGCTGGTCGATCACCGAGGTGTAGTCGGCCAGGGTTTCGCCTGGAAAGCCGTACAGGTAGTTCCACACCGCGGTCACCCCGGCGCTGTCGGCATCGCGCAGCGCTCGGACGTTCTGACAGCCGGTGACGCCCTTGTCCATCAGGTGCAGTACGTGATTGCTCAGGCTTTCGATGCCTGGCTGCAGCGAGACCGCACCTGCCTCACCCAATCGCTGGAACTGGTGCCGGCGCAGGTTCGACTTCACCTCATGATGCAAGCGCAAGTCGTAACCGGCTTCGGTCAGCCGGGGCATCACCGACTCCAGATAGACCATGTCCAGGATGTTGTCCACCACGAAGAAGTCCAGCAACTGGTAACGCTCGGCGAGCTCGACGATCTCGCGGAAGAACCGGTCCGGGCTCTTGCTGCGGAACTGCATGAACGAGCCGTTGAGCCCGCAGAACGTGCAGTGGTGCTTCTCGCCCCACCAGCAGCCCCGGGCGCCCTCGACCACCAACCGCGGCTCGGCCCACGAACCGGCTACCGAATCGGTATAGCGGTCGAAGAAGCCGCCATAGTCCGGTGCCGCGATCTCGGCCGGTGCCAGCGGCTTGGTGGCCATCGCGTTGGACCGCGACCGGCCGTCGGCCAGGCGCCAGCACAAGCCGGGCACCGCGGCGAACGCCCCGATATCCTCGGCGGATTCCCTGCCGGACGGGTCAGTGGCCAATGCGTCCAGCAGCATCGGAAACGCGACCTCGCCCTCGCCGCGGATCAAGTAGTCCATGAAGGCGAAGTTGCGGTGCAGCGCAAGTCCCTGATCACCATCGCAATTTGCGCCGCCGAACGCGGTCAGCGCTGCCGGTCGGCGTTGTTTGATCAGCCTGGCCAGCGCCAGGCTCGCGGTGTTCTGCTGGAAGGTCGAGGTGAAGCCGACCAGGTCCGGTTCGAGCGAGACAACGTCATCGGCGAGGTCGGAGATGAAGCCGGGCAGCTTTCGGTAGAGCAGGTCGCTCATCGAGATCTGTTCCTCGGTCGCGCCGTTGAGGGCCAGCAGCCGAGCGAACCGGTCGGCGCGCTCGTCGTCGACGTCGTACAGCGCGCTGGAAAAGACCCAGTCGCCGGCGCCTTGGAAGTAGGACGACTCAGCGAAGAACTGGTAGTCGGTCAGGGTGAAATCGGTCTGCTCGACGATCCAGTCAACGAAGTCGAGATTGGCATGCCGGACCTCGACCTGGTGACCTCGCTGGTCGGCGAGGTTCTTCAGGATGCCGAGCGCCAGCGATGGAACCTCGATCGGTCCCCACGGCATGTGCAGCAGAACAATCTTCATAGCTGTCGTCCCCTGGCTGAGTGAATCGTTCCGGGGCACTGGATTGCTCCGGCACCCCGGAACGAAATTGGCGTGCTGGGCGCCACGGCCGGCAAGGTTGCCTAGTCGCGCTTTGCCCGTACGACCGACGGTGCCTTCTCGGTCGCTGCCGGAATGGCGTCTTCCAGGTCGAGCAGGACATTGACCCGGACGACCGCGCCACGGTCCCGCTCGGTGCTGCTGATCGGGTCGTTCTGTACGCTGCGTCGCTTCATCTGATTCACCTCCTCTCCGAACTAGTCGGGGTGAGTCGCGTTACCTGCGAGTGGTCGGCGGTAACGCGCATCGAGGTGTCAGTGGTCGGGTTGCCGACGATGCCGAATGCGGCACGGGCGAAGCGGTCCATGGCGGCGAAGGTCACTGCGTGATCGGCTAGATCGAGACTGTGGTGCCCACCGTCGAGCCAGTGCAGTTCGTGCCGAACACCCCGCTCGGCCAACCGCTGCAGGTAGTTCTCGAGTTGGGCCGGTGGGCACTTCTCGTCATACCTGGACGCGGTGATCAGCACCGGGCTGGTGACCCGCTCGACGTAGCTGGCCGGCGAGGCAGCACGGTAGCGCTCGGGCACCTGATCCGGCGTACCTCCGAAAAGATCGCGGTCCAGCTCTTGCAGGGCCGGCGTTGTTGCCGCGTAGACCTCGGGATAGTCCGCGATCGGCGCGCCGGCCAGGCCCACCGCCCACAACAGCGGCTGCACGCCGAGCGCCAGTAACACCAGGTAGCCACCCCAGGAGTGCCCGCACAGGCCGAGCTGACCGGGCCGAGCGACGCCGCTGGACAGCAGTTCTTGCCGGACGGCAGCCAGGTCCTCGATCTGGGCGAGGCCCACCGAGCCGTAAGCGGCCCGGCGCCACCTGGCGCCGTAACCGGTGGAGCCGCGGTAGTTGGTGCGGACAACGGCATAACCGGCCTTCAGGAAGAACTCGGTACGGCCGTCGAAGCTGTCCCGGTCGTGGCTGACCGGCCCACCGTGGATGAGGAACAAGGTCGGCCATGGTCCGACGCCGGGCGGCGTGGCCACAAAGCTGTGGATGCGACCGTAGGGCTGCTCGGTCCACAACTCGTAGCGCCGGTGCCCACCGGCTCCGGCGGGCCGCGGCGGCCGGGCCGGCACTGGCTGCTGGTCAGCGGTGGTGAAAATCTGATCCGGACGAAGCGTGAAGGCGACTGCAGGGACGCCGTCCGAGCTCCACCCGCCGTAGATGGTGCCGTCCGGCCCGAGCGCCAGCTCGTGCAGGGTGCCGGGTCGGGTGGGCAGCACCGTCGCGGTCCGCTCGGCTGGGTTCACCAGCAGCAGCCGGCTTCGCCCGGCGCTGTCGTGTCGGACCAGGATCTGCCCGGTTTTGCCATACCAGTCAGCGGTAATCTCGGTCTCGAATGCGATCCAATCGTGCTCCGACAGCCCGGTCGACTGGCTCCAGCTGGCCGTCCGGTACTCGCCATTTCGCTCGATCACCACCAGCAGTTCAGCAACCGTGGCACCAGGCCGGAACTCCAGCGGCCAGAGCCTGCGGTCGCGGTCGCCGGCCAGGCGAGCAACCGAACTACCGTCGGCAACCGCTACCACCTGGCCGGCGTGCACGCCGCCGGCGGCGCCGGCTAGGGCTAGCAGACTCGCATCCGGGGCCAGGTCCACCAGGCCGAGATAGCCCTCGGCGGCATGCACCAGCCGCCCGTCGCGACCGGCAATTCCCAGGTAGGTACGAGACATTGCCCCGATCCCGACCGTCACGGCGACTGCGGTACCGGCGAACGCCACGCCGTACGGCCGTCCGGCCGGCACTCCGGGCAGGCCAGGGTGCCGGCCGCTGCCGTCAAAGCATTCCCGCAACCAGTAGCCGGTGCCATCCGGTGCGGCGTCGAACCACCAGATGTGCTGGCCGTCCGGTTCGATCTCGTAGAGCTCAACACCCTGCGCGGCATTGGTCAGTTGGCGGTGCTGGCCGCTGTCCCGATCCCAGCTGAACAGCTGCGGGCGACCGCCTGCGTGCTGGACGTAGGCAGCTCGCTGGCTCCGCTCGGCGGCAAGGCTGGGTAGCAGGACTGAAGTCATCCGGCGCCCGCCTATCCACGCCGGACGCACGGGGGTTGCGTCTCAGCGAACCAAGGATTGCTACCGGTTGGCGAGCCGATCATGGGTCATCCGGCCGATAGCGATGGCCGAGCGTAGCAAATATCCGGACACTTCGTAAGATTTCTTCTATAGGTGTTTGGGTCCGGAAATGTGGCGTGAGGCCGTTACCTGGTCGGCCGGTCGGTGGCCCGTCAGCAGCTCTTGAGGAACCGGTCGAGCACCCGGACGCCGAACTGCAGCGCCTCCACCGGCACCCGCTCGTCGATGCCGTG
>JBDSAN010000103.1:0-2670 GCA_039922115.1 Jatrophihabitantaceae bacterium | reverse complement strand
GTCGGCACAACTGACTGACCGGGACGCCGGAGGAGCGGTGCAGAGCAACCTGATCGACGCCGAGGCCTTCCTCAACCCGACCGGCACGCCGGCCGGTGGCACCGGGCTGCAGCTGATCGCGGTTGACGGCAAGATGGATTCACCGAGCGAGGCGGTCTACGGGCTGATCCCGCTGTCCCAGGTGAAGTCGCTGGCCGATGGCACCCACCACGTGTACGTGCGGGGCGAGGATGCTGCCGGTAACTGGGGAACGCTGTTCGGAATCAACCTGATCGTCGATAAGACCGCACCGGTACTCGGTGCCCTGACGGTCACGCCGAACCCGACCAACGGAGCAGCGGTGGTGGCCATGAGCGCACCGGTTACCGATGCCTCGCTGATCCAGACGGCTGAATTCTGGCTCGGCACGGTCGACCCGGGCGCCGGCCACGGCTCGTCGCTACCGGTCAGCGTTGTCGCTGGCAAGGTAACGGTGAACGTGCCGATGGCAGCAATCGCCTCTGGCGTGCAGCAGTTCAACCTGCGGGTGCAGGACCTGGCCGGCAACTGGAGCAAGCCGGTCAGCACCTCGGTGACCGTGATCAAGCCGAACGCGATCTTCGCTGACACCTTCGAGTCGGGCAACACCTCGGCTTGGAGCGCCAGCACCGGTTCGGTGTCGGTCACGGCGGCGGCCGCGCTGCAGGCCAGCACCCGGGGCCTGCAGGTCAGCCTGCCGGGTACCCGGGCCAACCAGCCGTCCTTCCTGACCGACGGTTCACCGGCTTCGGAAACCACGTACCACGCGAGATTCGCCTTCAACGCCAACACGTTGAAATCCGGGACGGCGACCGCGCTGACCATCTTCCAAGCGGTCAACTCGGCCAACGGGCAGATCTTCGCGGTGCAGTACCGGCTCAACGCGGGCAACCGGCAGGTTCGGGCGGTGCTGGATCGCTCCGGCGCGGCCGCCCTGACCAGTGGCTGGACGACGATGACCGCGGGCACCCACCTGATCCAGGTGGATTGGAAGTCCGGGCCGGCCACCGGAGCGACAGCCGGCTCGTTGCGGCTGGGCATCGACGCCACCACCGCCGCGACGCTGACCGGCAACACCAGCACCCTGCGGGTGGACACGGCGTTGCTCGGAATCAGCGCCGGTTACAGCAATAACTCGGCCGGCACGGCGTACTTCGACAACTTCACCTCCGCCCGGGTATCACTGCCCTAGCGGGGATGGACCGCCTCGATGCCGGCCCTGGACAGCCGACATCGAGGCGGGTTCGAAGTAGCCAGCCAGCTGTGGAAGTACCGAGATATCTGGACGAATAACCAGCATCACTAGTGTCACTAAGGGGAAACCATGATCGGATCTGCTCTGCGGAGGGTCAGCACGTTGCCGACCTGGCAACGCCTGCTGGCGGTGGTGCTGGTTGCCGTCCTGCTGGGACTGGGGGTGCGGGGCGTCGCGATGGCTGCCGGACAGCACGGCGCCAGCTCAACCAGCTTCCCGCAGAGCGCGGCGATGGAGGACCGGCTCGGGATCCGGTTCAGCCGGGTGGCGGTGGTGGGCGATGGTGGCCTGATCACGGTCAGCTACGTGGTGCTCGACCCGGAGAAGGCCAGCCGCTTCCAGTCCGACGTGGCGCACCCGCCGGTCCTGACGTCAGATTCCCGCAAGGGCAGCACGTCCCGGGTTTCGCTGATGAAGCAAGGCCATTCGCTGCGGGCGGGGGAGACGTACTACCTGGTCTATCAGAACACCAAGGCCGCGTTGCGGCACGGCGAGCACGCCACCATCGTCTACGCCGACCTGCAGCTCAAGCGGGTGCCGGTGCTGTGATGGCCGCCTCCGAGCGGGTGCGGCCGGCCAGCTGGCTGCGCCGGTTCGGCCTGCTGCTCGCGATCGCGGTGGGACTGCTGGCCTTCGGCCCACAGCCGGCCGCGCAAGCACATGCCTTCTTGCTCAGCAGCAACCCGGCCGACGGCGCGGTGCTGCCGGCCGCCCCGAGCCAGCTGCGGTTGCAGTTCAGCGAGACCGTGGTGGTTGAGGTGACCCGGATCGATGTGGTCGGCGCGGACGGCAGCACGGTACGTCCCAGCCACCTGCGATTGACCGGAAACTCAGCGGACCCGGAGGATCCGGTCGAGCTGGTCGGCGACCTGCCGGCGCTGGCCAACGGGGCGTTCCGGGTGTCCTGGCAGACCCTGTCCCGCGACGATCTGCACCGTACCGCCGGGGTGTTCGTGTTCGGGGTGGGCGAGCGGGTCAGCCCGGCCGGCGTGTCCGAGCCACGGCCTCGGGCTGAGGAGGCTGCCCTGCGCTGGCTGCTCTTCCTCGGCCTGGCCGGTTGCCTCGGTGGCGCGCTGGCCGGCCGGCTGGCGATGACCGCACCGGCGGTTAAGCGACCGCTGGCCGCGACCGCCAAGGTGTCGGCAGCCGGTGCGGTGATTGCGCTGCTGGCGTCCTGGGCGCTGCTGGCCGAGCAGGCCAGAGTGTCCGGGGTCGCCATCGGCCGGCTGCTCACCGGCAGCTATGGCGCGCACTGGATGTTGCGCGAGTTTGGCGTGCTGCTGCTGGTAATTGCCGCCGGTATCGCGCTCAGCCACCGGTTGCGGCCGGTTCGGCTCGGCTGCCTGATTGCCGGCGCGGCGCTGGCCGCGCTGGGCTCGGCTGAGCTGGGTCATGCC
>JBDSAN010000102.1:0-2835 GCA_039922115.1 Jatrophihabitantaceae bacterium | reverse complement strand
CCTGGATCGCCGACGCCGACGGGTCCGAGGTACGCACCGGAGGCTGGGGCCGGCTGTGGTGGTCCGGAGTCGAGGGCACCCCGCAGCACAGCGAGGTGACGGCTCGGATCGCGGGCGGTCGGCTGCGCTTCGCACCGGCGCCCGAGACCGGTCCGGCCGCCACCGCGCAGCCGCAGGACCCCGCCGATCCGGTGCTCGGCAGGCTCGCCGCGATCTGGGCGGATCTGCTTCAACGCGACCCACCGGCGGCGGCCGACGACTTCTTCGACCTCGGTGGCGACTCGCTGTTCGCGATCCGATTGATCGGGCGGATTCGCACTGCCACCGGCGTCAAACTCAGCTTGAAGGACATCTTCAGCGCCTCGACACTGGGTGCCCAGGCCGCACTGCTCGGTGCTCGCATCGAGCCGGCACCGTGACTCGCACGGAGCAGCCCGTTTCGACGCTGCCCGGCTGGTTGCGGCTGGCCGCGACCGTGCTCGGCCGACCCCAACGGCAGCTGGCCGACGAGGCCGCCACCAGCTCGTTCCTCGATCTGGGTGGCAGCTCGCTGCGCGCCCTGGAGCTGGTCGCGACTGCCGAGCGGGATCTCGCAAGCACGTTGGAGCTGTCTGCGCTGTTGACCGAGCAGCCACTGCGGCTGGCTCTAGGTGCGGTTCGGCCGGTGCGGCTGCCGACGTCGGCGGCGGCGCCGGTCCCGGGCTCCACGCGACCTGCCTCGCCGAGTCAGGTCGCGATGATCGTCGGTGAACAGCTCTACGGCGGCAGCGCCTTCCATCTGCTGTTCACCGCCGACGTCGCGGCTGCGCTGGAGGAGGACCGGCTGCGGACCAGCGTGGCTGGCCTGCTCGCCGGTCACGAGGGGCTGCGCACCGTGGTCGAGCCTGGGCCGAACGGCCTCTCGGCGCGCGTGATCGCGCAGCCACGGGTGCCGCTGCAGGTATTGGCCGTGCCACCGGCAACCGCGGTCGTCCCCGAGGTGCAGCGACTGCTGGCGGCGGCAAGCAGGGACGTCCTGCGTCCGACCGAGCAGCCCGCGATCCAGTTCTACCTGACGCCCGCCGGACCGCGGCGCACGCTCGTGTCCCTGCTGGTCCATCACGCGTTGGTCGACGGCTGGAGCATCGCTTTGTTGTGGCGGGAACTCTTCGACCGGTATGCCGGCGCACCGGTGCCGACCTGCCAGCCGACGCTGGCGGGATCGACCCAGGACGACCTGCTCGTCGCCGCGCGGATCCGGGAACTGACGGGTGTGCCGACTGCGGAACTGCCCTCGGACCTGACCCGACCTCCTACCTTCGACCGTCGCGGGCACCGGCTGGCCATCGAACTCACCGCGTCGGACACCGCAGCGGTCACCCGGTTGGCCCGCCGGCTGGGCTGCTCGCGCAATGCCGCCCTGCTGGGTCTGTGGGGACTCGTCCTGCTGCGCCGGACCGACGAGGACCGGATGATCATCGGGGTCTCGGCCGCGAATCGCAATCATGCCAACCTGGCCGCGATCGGCCTGCACACCAACCTGGTGCCGATGGTGGTGGACCGGAGCGGTTGCACTGGCGTCGGGCCTTTCCTCCGCACGGTGTCGGCCGCGCTCGGACGGGCGCTGGACGCTCAGACGGTGCCGTTCGAGGGGCTGGTGGCTGAGCTGCGCGCGGGCGGCCAGAGCAACCGGAACCCGGTGGCCCAGTTCGGCTTCGCCGCGCACGACGAGCTGATTCCGGATCGGATGCACTGCGGCGACGTCGACGTCGAACTCACCGAGGGTCACTGCGGCGGCACCGTCTTCGAGGCGTTGCTGTTCGTGCAGCGCTGGCCCGGCGACGCCGGCGACGGCCGCGGCAGGCTCGTCCTGGAGTACGCGACCTCGGTTGTCACGCCTGCGCTGGCCGGCGCGCTGGCCGAGGACGTCCGGCAGCTGATCGACGTCTGTGCGGCAGCGGACGACGTTGCGTTGGCCTGCCTGCCGGGGCAGCCGGCGACCGGGTTGGCGGGAACCGTCGAAGGCTCGCTCTGGTCCGCCATCGAATCGGCAACCAGGGTGCACGCCGAGCGGTCCGCGCTGCGGGCCGGGCAGGACGGCCGGCCGATGAGCTACCGGCAGCTGCTGGTAGCCGCCGAGGCGCAGTCGCAGCTGCTGCACGACGTCGGCGTCCGCGCCGGGGACACGGTGTTCCTCTGTGCGCCGCAGCGGGCCGAGGAGATCGTCGCGGTGCTCGCTGTCATCCGGCTCGGGGCGCGTTACGTCGGCCTGGACCCGCAGTACCCGGCAGCCGTGCTGACCGACTTGGCCGCCCGGTGCCGCCCGGCCGCCCTGCTGGTCGCCGACGACGTGACGCTGATGGCGCCGTTGGCGGTACCGCCGGTCGTGCTGGTGGACCCGTGGCAGCCGGCCGCCGGCCCGGTGACCGTCCCGTCCTGTCCGGGCGGGCCGGACCAGGTGGTTTCGGTGGCGTTCACCTCGGGCTCGACCGGTAGCCCGAAGGGCGTGCTGGTGCCGGCCGCCGGGGTGTTGCGACTGGCGCGCCGGCCGCGGTTCATGGCGCCCGACGCCCTACAGCGCTTCCTCCGGCTGGCGCCGCTGTCCTTCGACGCCGCCACCCTGGAGATCTTCGCGCCGCTGCTGTCCGGTGGCACGATCGAGATCCTTCCCCGCGCGATGCCTAGCATCGCCGAGCTGGACGAGTTCATCGGCGCCCGACGGCTGACCGGCGCCTGGCTGACCGCCGGGCTCTTCCGGTTGGCAGCCGACCACCGGCCGGGGATGTTCGCTGGGTTGCGCCAGTTGCTCACCGGCGGCGACGTGATACCCGTCGATCAGGTCCGGCAGGTGTTGCG
>JBDSAN010000101.1:0-3423 GCA_039922115.1 Jatrophihabitantaceae bacterium | reverse complement strand
GTTCCTGGTGACCCGGCAGCTGATCTGCGGTGCCGGAAAAGTGCTGCAGACCCCACGCGGCGCGGTGTACTGCTTGAGCCAGCGGGCCGAGCACATCTGGGAAGGTGTCTCGTCGGCGACCACCCGGTCCCGGCCGATCATCAACACCCGCGACGAACCGCACGCCGATGCCGAGCGCTACCGCCGGCTGCACGTGATCGTCGGCGACTCGAACATGAACGAGTGCACCACCCTGCTCAAGGTCGGCAGCGCCGACCTGGTGCTGCGGATGATGGAACAGGGCATCACCTTCAAAGACTTGACGCTGGAGAACCCGATCCGGGCGATCCGAGAGATCAGCCATGACCTGACCGGTACCCGCCAGGTCAAGCTGGCCAACGGCCGGATGGCCAGCGCCATCGAGATCCAGCGGGAGTACTTCGAGAAGGCACGCACCTTCATCGACACCGCGGGCTCGGACCCGACCACCGAACTGGTACTCGACCTGTGGGGCCGGACCCTGAAGGCGGTCGAGTCCGGTGACCTGAGCCTGATCGACCGCGAGATCGATTGGGCCACCAAGTACCAGCTGATCGAGCGCTACCGCAACAGGTTCGACCTGCCGCTGTCCTCGCCGCGGATCGCCCAGCTCGACCTGACCTACCACGACATCAGGCGCGATCGCGGCCTGTTCTACCTGCTGTCCCAGCGCGGCGCGGTGACCAGGGTCAGCAGCGATCTGGCCGTGTTCGAAGCTAAGAACGTGCCGCCGCAGACCACCCGGGCCAAGTTGCGCGGCGAGTTCATCAAGCGCGCGCAAGAGACCAGGCGCGATTTCACGGTGGACTGGGTTCACCTCAAGTTGAACGACCAGGCGCAGCGCACGGTGCTGTGCAAGGATCCATTCCGTGCGGTGGACGACCGGGTCGAGAAGCTGATTGCTTCGATGTGACCAGCGGGCTGGGCCGGATGGATCAGTTGCCACGGGGTGTCGGCCGAGTTGCGCGGCGGCGTCGCCTACCGTTGTCAGATATGGCCGCCAGACGACAGCAACGATTGGTCTCGCTGGTGTTGTGCCTGCTCTCGACCAGGCAGTTCATCACCGCCGAGCGAATCCGGGACACCGTCGAGGGCTATCAGGTCTCTGAGGACGCCAGCAACCCCGATGAGGCGTTCAAGCGCAGTTTCGAGCGGGACAAGGCCGAGCTGCGTGAGCTGGGTATCCCGCTGGAAACCGGGCGCAACTCGGCCTTCGACACCGAGGACGGCTACCGGATCGCGCGCAAGGACTTCGAACTGCCCCCGATCGAATTCGCCGCCGATGAGGCGGCCGCGGTCGGGCTGGCCGCCCGGCTGTGGAGCACCGCCTCGCTGGCGGCCGAGGCCCGGACCGCGCTGATCAAGCTCCGCGCGGCCGGTGTCGAGATCGACGAGCCGGCCGAGTCGACCGCCGTCCCGGTACTGGCCGGCAATGAACCTGCGCTGCCGGACCTGGTCGCCGCGGTATCCGGCAAGCGGGTCGTCCAGTTCGAGCATCGCAAGCCGTTCGCCGAGGCGGCCGAGCGGCGCACCATCGAGCCGTGGGGAGTGCTGTCCTGGCGCGGTCGCTGGTACGTGGTCGGCCACGATCGCGATCGCGGCGAGGTGCGCAGCTTCCGGCTGGACCGGATCAGCGGCGAGCTGCGAACGCTGGCGGGCGCGGCCCGCACCAGCCGGCCGGCCGAGCTCAACATGCTCGCCCTGGTGCGGGGCGCCAACGCCCAGCAGGATCGGTCCGCCCTGGTCCGGGTGACTGCCGATCGGGCCGGTCAACTCCGCCGGATGGCAAGCAGTTGCGAGCCGGACGGTGCCGGCAGCGTGCTGAGGATCGAGTTCCGGGACCTCGACCGGCTGGCCGGCTTGATCGCCGGTGCCGGCACCGATGCGATAGCGCTGGAACCGCCGGAGCTGGTCAAGGCGGTCACCACGCTGCTGGCCGCGGCCGCTGGTGGCCGGCGATGAGCGGGGCTTCGCTATGAGTACCGACACCGGTGACAAGGTCGCCCGGCTGCTCGCGCTGGTGCCCTACGTGCTGGCTCAGGGGGTGGCCTCGATCAGCGAGACCGCAGCGACCTTCGGCATCGGTGAGGACCAGCTGCGCAAGGAGCTGGAGATGCTGTGGCTGTGCGGTCGCAGTTCCGGGCCGGAGGACCTGATCGACCTGCTTTTCGAAGGCGATACCGTTTCGGTCACCTATGACGGCGGCCTGCGCCGGCCGTTGAAGCTGACCGCGACCGAGGCGATGACGCTGGCAGTGGCGCTGCGGACGCTGACCGAGGTGCCGGGTGCGGCCGAGGGCGGGGCGGCTGAGCGGGCGCTGGCCAAGATCGAGACCGCGGCCGGCCAGCACCTGGACACCACCGCCGTCGACATCCGGCTAGCCTCCCAGGACCGCTGGCTGAGCCTGGTCCAGCAGGCGGTCACCGGGCAGCGCGCGGTCCGGCTGAGCTACTACACAGCTACCCGCGACACCACCGGGCAGCGGGTGATCGACCCGGTCCGGATCTTTCACTCCGACGGCATCGCCTACCTGGAGGCTTGGTGCCGGCAAGCCGAGGGGATGCGGATCTTCCGGCTCGACCGGTTCGAGGCGGCGACGATGCTGGACGAGCCGGCCAAGCTGCCGGCGAACCTGGCCGGCAGTGACCTGGCCAGCCAGGACCTGAGCGCCGGGGTATACCGGCCGGCACCGGAACACCTGCTGGTCGAGCTGCGGCTGCGACCGGGTTGGGAATGGGTCAGCAACTACTACCCGTGCGAGTCGATCACGAGCCGGCCGGACGAGCTGTGGGTGAGCCTGCGGGTGTCGGATCCGGCCTGGGTCCGGGCGCTGGTGCGGCGATCCGGCGGCGGCGTATCGGTGCTGGCACCGGACTGGTTGGCCCGCGACTCACGGGCGGCTGCGGCGAGCGCGCTGGCCGCGTACGGCGAACAGTAAGCTCGGCTGTCATGCAGGGTTGGCTGGTGGTCGGGGCGTGGGCTTTCGCCGTCCTGTTCGCGATCGTGGTGCTCGGATTCGCCGGTTACGAGCTGTCCTGGAAGGCCCGGCGGCTGGCCACCGACCGGGCCAAGCTGGCGCAGTTGCTTGCTGAATTGAGTGAGGTCGGCGCCCGATTGCAGGATGCTGCGGATCGGCTGCGGTGAATCCAGTTGAGCAGGCATGCCGTTGACTAGGGTGTTGCGCCGGCCGCGTCGCCCGGCCAATCCCGAGGGCCGGATGTCGGTGCTCGATCACCTGCGCGAGCTTCGCCGCCGGCTGATCATCGTGATGCTGGTGATCGCGGCCGGCGCGGTGGTCGGCTGGCTGGTCTACAACCCGTTGCTGGAGATCCTCAAGCACCCGTACTGCAACATCCCCTACCAGCACCGGTTGGGCGCGCTGAACCAGAGCAAGGACCAGTGCAA
>JBDSAN010000100.1:0-14796 GCA_039922115.1 Jatrophihabitantaceae bacterium | reverse complement strand
GCCCACGGACACTCGGCGGCGGAGTAGCTCGGGTTCCAGCACGGCACCCGACCGTGCAGCCGGTCATCGGTCAACCGGGCGCTGGCGATCACGTGTACCAGGAGGAACATGCAGACCGCTACCTGTAGCAGCGCGATCATGATCCGGAACTTGCGCACGATGAGCCCGACCAGCAGCGGTAGCGCGAGCGTGAGCGGGACCAACCAGTAGGAGTCGTGCGATATCTGTAACTGGGTGGCCATGCTGCAATTCAACCGAGGGCACCGCGCCGCGTGCGCCGACAGGCCCACGATGATCACCGCGCACAGGTCGTAGGCGAACAAAGCCAGCACGGTGAACGTCAGCTCGATCCAGCCGATCCGCCCGACCAGCCTGCTGAGCCTGGGGTAGCGCGGTGGAGTACTGCCGTAGCTGGCGCCGGCGCTCCACGACTGGCTCCGGTTGGCCGGTTTGGTAGCCGGCATGGCGATCATCCCCCGTGTTATGACATCCGCGACATGGCGTGCATAAATTGCACTCCGATGGGAGGCCCGCGTCAAGGACTTGTTAGTGGCCGTGCGTCCAGCCCGAAACCACAAGATCCAGCCGAATCCTGCGGTTTCGGGCTCCGCAAAGCGGCTGCGAGGGTCGTTTAGACTGGGCAGGCCAGCCGCATTGGGGCAGCTGCGATCCTGATCTGAGTCCGGTCAGGCATGCCGCACGGGTGGCGTGACCGGGCCGCCTTGCCAGTAAGCGTGAACGAACCGGAGGCCGACCTTGGCGCTCGTCGTGCAGAAGTACGGCGGCTCGTCCGTCGCTGACGCCGAACGGATCAAGCGGGTCGCTGAGCGCATCGTGGCCACCCGCCGGGCCGGCAACGACGTGGTCGTGGTCGTCTCGGCGATGGGCGACACCACCGACGAGTTGATCGACCTGGCCGAGCAGATCGTGCCGGTGCCGTCCGGGCGCGAGTTCGACATGCTGCTCACGGCCGGCGAGCGGATCTCGATGGCGCTGCTGGCGATGGCGATCCAATCGCTGGGTTATCCGGCTGAATCGTTCACCGGTTCACAGGCCGGGGTGCTGACCACCTCGGTGCACGGCAAGGCGCGCATCGTGAACATCACGCCGGGCCGGGTGCAGAACTCCGTCGCCGAGGGCAACGTCGCGATTGTTGCTGGTTTTCAAGGGGTATCGCCGGACACCAAGGACATCACCACGTTGGGACGGGGTGGCTCCGACACCACCGCGGTAGCGCTGGCGGCAGCGCTTGAAGCCGATGTCTGCGAGATTTACACCGATGTGGACGGGGTGTTCACCGCTGACCCCCGCATCGTTCCGAACGCTCGCAAGCTGGAAACCATCTGCTACGAAGAGATGCTTGAGATGGCTGCCTGTGGCGCGAAGGTGCTGATGCTGCGGTGCGTGGAGTACGGCCGCAGGTACGGCGTGCCGATCCACGTCCGCTCGTCGTTCTCGAATCTGCCTGGCACAATCGTTGCCGGAAACATGGAGGATCTCACCGTGGAACAGGCCATCATCTCTGGCGTAGCGCATGACCGCAGCGAGGCCAAGGTCACCGTGGTCGGCGTGCCGGACAAGCCAGGCCAGGCAGCGGCCCTGTTCCGGGTGCTGGCCGAGGCTGAGCTCAACCTCGACATGATCGTGCAGAACGTGTCCACCAAGGGCACCGGCCGCACCGATGTGTCGTTCACGCTGCCCAAGACCGACGGAGCGATAGCGGTGCAGGCGCTGACCAAGGTGCAGAGCCAGATCGGCTTCGAGGGCCTGCTCTATGACGACCACATCGGCAAGCTGTCGCTGGTCGGTGCAGGCATGCGTTCGCATCCCGGAGTGTCGGCCTCGTTCTTCGCCGCTCTTGCCGAAGCCGGCGTCAACGTCGAGATGATCTCGACCTCTGAGATCCGGATCTCGGTGGTCACCAGGGACACCGATCTGGACGTGGCGGTGCGCGCGGTGCACGACGCCTTCGAACTTGGCAACGATGACGAGCAGGCTGTGGTGTACGGAGGGACGGGCCGATGACCGTGCTGGCGACTGACGGGGTGCGAATCGGGGTGGTCGGCGCGACCGGTCAGGTCGGTGCGGTCGTCCGCAAGATCCTGATCGAGCGGGCTTTTCCGATCAGCGAGATCCGGTTCTTCGCCTCGGCGCGCTCGGCTGGCTCGACATTATCCTTTGCTGGCAAGGACATTGTCATCGAGGACGCGGCGATCGCCGATCCGTCCGGGCTGGACATCGCGATCTTTTCCGCTGGCGGCTCGACGTCCAAGGCGCTAGCTCCGAAGTTCGCCGCGGCCGGCGTGATCGTGATCGACAACTCCTCGGCCTGGCGGATGGATCCGGACGTGCCGCTGGTGGTCAGTGAGGTCAACCCGGGCGAGATAGCCAATGCCCGCAAGGGAATCATCGCCAACCCGAACTGCACCACGATGGCTGCGATGCCGGTACTCAAGCCGTTGCACGCCGAAGCCGGGCTGATCCGGCTGATCGCCTCGACCTACCAGGCGGTGTCCGGCAGCGGGCTGGCCGGTGTCGAGGAACTCGATGCGCAACTGCAGAAGGCCGGTTCGTCGGCAGCGTCGTTGACCCATGATGGCTCGTCGGTGGACCTGGGCCAGCCGGCCAAGTACGTCGGGCCGATCGCGTTCAACGTGCTGCCGATGGCTGGTTCGGTGGTCGAGGACGGGACGTTCGAGACCGACGAGGAGCAGAAGCTACGCAACGAGAGCCGCAAGATCCTCGGCATCGCCGACCTGCGAGTGTCTGGAACCTGCGTCCGGGTACCGGTGTTCACCGGGCACTCGCTGTCGATCAACGCCGAGTTTGCCACGCCGCTGTCGGTGCAGCGGGCCACCGAGCTGCTGGCCGACGCGCCCGGCGTCGAGCTGTCGGACGTGCCCACGCCGTTGCAGGCCGCCGGCAGCGACCCGAGCTATGTCGGCCGGATCCGGCAGGATCCGGGCGTGGACGGCGGTCGCGGGCTGGCGCTGTTCGTCTCGAACGACAACCTGCGCAAGGGCGCCGCGCTCAACGCGGTGCAGATCGCCGAACTGGTTGCCTTCTCCAATCGTGCAACTTTCTAGTTCCAGCACGAGGTAGTTGCACAGTCGGGGGTATCGATCAGCAAGAATGGCAGGGTGGTCTACCCGGTCAATGAGGCGTTCCGGCGCCAGGTGCGCGCGCGAGCCCTCGAGGTCGCCCGGCGGCTGACCGTCGAACGCGGCTGGCAACAGGTGCGCTTCATCGAGGTTGCCGACGAGGTCGGCGTGTCCAGGCCGACCATGTATTCCGAATTCGGCAGCAAGGCCGGCCTGGGTGAGGCGCTGGTGCTGGCCGAGACGACCGCGTTCATGACCGGCATCGTGGACGAGCTGGCCGGGCATACCGATGACCTGGCGGCCGCGGCGAAGGCCGCCCTGCGCTACACGCTGGTGACCGCGTCGGACAATCCGCTACTGCACGGCGTGCTGACCAATGCCGGTGACAGCGACCTGCTGTTGCTGCTGACCTCGCAGTCCGGCCCGGTGCTGCCGGTGGCGGTCAGCATGCTCGGTGGCTGGTTCGGTCAGCACTTTCCGGACGTGCCGAGCGTGCTGCTCACCGAGCTGATCGAGGCGCTGGTGCGGTTGACCCTGTCGCACCTGGTGCAACCAACCCATGACATTCCAGAGACGCTGGGCATGCTCGAGCGAGTAACCGATCTGGTCGTGTCGGCGGTAGTCGCCACCGGCTGAACCGGATCAGCTTGCCGGCACCTCGACGAAGTCGATCTTCTCCCGCACGCCGCAGTCCGGGCAGCACCAGTCGTCGGGCACCAGCTCCCAGGACGTGCCGGCCGGAAAGCCCTCCCGGGCGGCGCCGTCCCGCTCGTCGTAGACGTACTCGCAGACCGGGCAGGCGTACGCGGCCATCAGGCCACCCGCTGCTCGATCGGACGAGGCTCACCGAAGCGCCCCCGCAGCCGCTGCTCGGCCGGCGGGTGCAGGTTGGCCAGCGACCAGTCGCCCTGGTAGTGGTTGACCACCAGCGGGTCGATGAACCGCCGCCACAGCACCGGAAAGTACGCAAGCACCAGCATGCCGGCGTAGCCGGTCGGCATCTGCGGCGCCTCGTCGGTGTGCCGCAGGGCCTGGTAACGCCGGGTCGGGTTGGCGTGATGGTCAGAATGCCGTTGCAAATGGTAGAGAAACACGTTCGTGGCGATGTTGTTGGAGTTCCAGCTGTGCGCCGGCCGTACCCGCTCGTAGCGTCCGCTTGGTTCGCGCTGGCGCAGCAGGCCGTAGTGCTCGACGTAGTTGATCGCCTCCAGCAGCGAGATGCCGATCAGGGCTTGCCCGATCAGGTAAGGCAATATCGAGATACCGAAGCCGGCAACCAGCACCCCGAACAGCGCCACCGTCATCAGCCAGGCGTTGATGATGTCGTTGCGAAGGCTGAAGGTTGACCGTTCCAGCCGGCGCAACCGGCGTGCCTCCAGCGCCCAGCCCGAGCGCAGACTGCCGGCCATGGTGCGCGGCAAGAAATGCCAGAAGGACTGTCCGAGTTTGGACGAGGCCGGGTCCTCCGGCGTCGCGACCCGGACGTGATGACCGCGGTTGTGCTCGATGAAGAAGTGCCCGTAGGCGACCGGGGCCAGCGCGAGCTTGGCGAACCAGCGCTCGTACTGCTCTTTCTTGTGACCGAGTTCGTGCGCGGTGTTGATCCCGATGCCGGACACCATGCCCATGGTCACCATCAGGCCGACCTTGTCGATGCCGGCCATCCCGCCACGGGTCCAGATCCAGCAGGCCCAGCCGAAGCTGGCGTACTGCAGCGGCAGGAATGCATAGATGCACCAGCGGTAATAGCGGTCCTGCTCCAGCCAAGCCAGCGCCTCGGTCGGCGGGTTCTCGGCGTCGGTGCCGAGTAGCAGGTCGATGGTAGGCATCAGCAGGTAGACGAACATCGCGCCGAACCACCAGAAGGCAGCCAGGCCGGTCGCGTTGACCAAGCCCCAGCCGGCCAGCGGCAGGATTGGCACGACGGTGCCGAGCAACCACAGGTATCGCTTACGGTCGGTCCAGTCGGCCATCGGTAAGCCTCCGCATCAGGAAGAATTTACAAAGCCTGACACGGGACAGCGGTTCTTACAACCTGCAGTTTTTGTAAGAGCTGTGGTTGCGTACTAGCCTTGGCTGACTTCGGGCAGCGGGCCGTTCCACGGGAACGGCTCGATGGCATCGAGCACCCGGCTGCGCCGGCGCCGGTTCAGGTGATCGATATACAGCGTGCCGGCCAGGTGCTCGGTCTCGTGGATGAAGCAGCGAGCCAGGAACCCTGAGCCGGTCACCTCGATCGGGTTGCCGTCGCGGTCCTGGCCAGCCACCGTGGCCAGGTACGGCCGCTCCAGGCTGGCGTACGGGCCGGGCACCGACAGGCAGCCCTCTTCCTTCTTCTGCGCCGGGCCGGACGTTGCCACGATGCGCGGGTTCACCAGGTGACCCTTGTGGCGCACCTCGTCGTCGTCCGGGCAGTCATAGACAAACACCGCCTGGCCCACCCCGATCTGGGTTGCGGCCAGCCCGACGCCCTCGGCGACGTACATGGTGGCGAACATGTCCTCGATCAACCGAGCCAGCTCATCGTCGAATTCGGTGACCGGTGCGGTCGGGGTGTGTAGTACCGGATCGCCGACCACGACGACCGGACGGGCGCGTCCAGGCATGCCGAAGATTCTAGCTGTGACCCGGCGCTGAGCCATCCGCTATGGCGATGACATCGAACCACTCCGTGATGGTTCGGCCAGCCACGGCCGGTGTCACACCACGTCAGGAGCTTGAGATGTCAGCCAACCCGAGCACTAGCCGTCCGCTTTCCGATCGGCCGGATCCGGCTCGGCTGTGGCGCGCGGGCGGGCTGGCGGTAGCCACGCTGGCCTTCGGTGTGCTGGCCGCGTGCTCGTCCGGCAGCAGCAATGCCGGCGGCAGCGCTACCACCGCACCGGCGAGCTCGTCGGTTGCCGGCAGCTCCACCCCGGCCGGATCGTCGACCGCCTCGTCAACCTCGGACCAGTCGGCAGCGATGATCCACATCAGCAAGTTCATGTTCCAGACGCCGGCCTCGGTCAGCCCGGGCGCCACGATCAGCGTGATGAACATGGACGGCGAAGTGCACACGGTGACCGCGGATTCCGGAAATGCCTTTGATGTCAACGCAACCGCTGGCTCGGTGGTGAGCTTCAAGGCCCCGACCAAGCCCGGCAGCTACCCGTTCCACTGCAATTTCCACTCGAACATGCATGGCGTGCTGGTGGTCAAGTAAGGCCAATCTCGTCCTGGCCAATCCAAGTCCAATCCAAGTCCAATCCAAGTCCAATCCAGGTTCGGTCCCGTTCCGAACCACAGGTGAGTTTCACCCCATAGTCCGGGCCTGTCCCGGCACCGCTTTGGAGGCACGATGAAGAAGTCACTCATGCTTATCGCACCGTCGGTTGCGCTGGGTATTGCCGCGCTTGCCATGCCTGGATCGGCGTCCGCTGCGGACTCCACCTCGTACCAGGCAACGCTGAACGCGCTGAACCACGTGACCGGATCCGGTTCGGTGATGCTGACCCTGAACGGATCGCAGGCCACCATCACCGAGCACTTCTCCGGCCTGGCCGCGACCTTCAGTGGCAAGCCGTACCCGCACGTGCAGCACATCCACATCGGTGCTGCCGGCACCTGCCCGGACACCTCGGTCGACGCCAACAAGGACGGTGTCATCAGCACCACCGAAGGCGTCAAGAACTACGGCGGGATCGGCGCGACGCTGTCCACCTCGGGTGACACCAGCCCGGCTGCCGGGACCACGCTGACCGTGGCACCGTCCGGTGCCAGCTACGACTACAACCGCACGATCACCTTGGACGCAAAGACTCTCGCGTCGCTGAAGGCCGGCACCGCGGTGGTCGTGGTGCACGGTCTGGACCCGGCAACCCTGAGCAAGACCGCGCAGGGTGAGAAGAGTGACCTGGTGCCGTCGTTGCCGCTGGCCGCGACCTCGCCGGCGCTGTGTGGCACCCTGACCGCCGCCCAGATGGGTGCGGTTCCCGGTGGCTCGGCCGGCACCGGTGGCGGTAGCACCGCCGGCCTGCAGGACGAGACCTTGCTCGGCGCTGGTGGCCTGCTGCTCGCCGCTGGTGCGGTTGCCGGTGGCTTGGCGCTTCGTCGCCGGACCGCTGTCAACAGCTGACAACCAAGAAAGTAAAGGCTAAAGCCAGTGTCTGAACCCGAGCAGCACCGCTTCCGGACCCGCCCTGTGCTGGCCCTGCTGGCGGTGCTGCTCGTGGTTGCCGGCGCAGTCGCCTTGATCGTCGGTATCCGCGCCCAGCAGCATCCACCGCAGCCGCCGGCCTCGGCCGCGATCCCGTTTGGCCAGTCTTCGGCTGCCAGCTCGGCATCGCCGAGTGCGTCCTCCGGCGCGAGCTCGAAGGCGGCTAAGCCTGGCCTCGCGGTCAAGGGACCGGTCCTGAAGGCTGCTACGCCCACCCACCTCGACATTCCCGCGATCGGTGTCAGCTCGAATCTGCTGCAATTGGGGCTTAATCCCGATCGCTCGGTGCAGGTGCCGCCGCTGGATCGGGATTCGAAAGCCGGCTGGTACCGCTACTCGCCGACGCCCGGACAGCTCGGCCCGTCGGTGATCTTGGGCCACGTCGACTCGGCCGAATACGGTCCCGGAGTTTTCTTCCGACTGGGTGCGCTGCGACCGGGTGATCAGCTCAGCATTGCTCGCTCCGATCACACAGTCGCGATCTTTCGGATCGATCGGGTGGTCGCATATCCGAAGGCGCACTTTCCCACTTATGACGTCTACGGAAACACCGATCACGCCGCGCTCAGGTTGATCACCTGCGGCGGCAAGTTCGACTTCAGCACGCACAACTATGAGAGCAACATAGTTGCCTACGCGTCGCTGATCTCCAGCCATTCGGCGTGATTGCCGATCCAGCGACGGACGATTCCGTTGCACAGCAGGTTCGACGTTCACGTCCGTTTCGAGTGCAGGGGAGTGAATCGATGACCCGACGAGCATGGCTGCCGGTGCTGATCATTGCCGGCCTCGGCCTGACCGGTTGCGCTAGCGGAACGTCGAGCGCCAGCAAGCCGGCACTATCGACAGCGGGTGCCGGCGAGTCGATGGCAGGCATGTCGATGGCTCCGGCTGGCTCTGCGGCGAACTCGGCGAGCAAGCCCACCGCGACCGCGCTGATGATCTGCGGGGATGACATCAAGGGCAAGGTCACGCAGGTGCTCAAGCTCGGCGCCAGCCCGGCCACCCGATCCAGCTTCGCCAACGAGCTCTACACCTGTACCTACCTGCTGCCGATGGGCCCGCTGGTGCTGTCGGTGCAGCATTCAGAATCCAAGGCCGCTGCCGGGCATTACTTCGACACCCTGCGAACCAAGCTCGCACCGGCTGAGACGCTCGATGGCCTCGGTGAGCACGCCTATGGAACCAGCACCGGAATAGCCGTTGTCGTCAAGGACAACGAGACCTTGAAGGTGGACGCGACCGGGTTGCCGAGCGTGTTCGGCGCGGACCGGCAGAAGCGCACCGACCTGGCCTATGAGATCGCCTCGGACGTGCTGGGCTGCTGGACCGGCGACGAGTAACCGGCAGCTCAGGCCGGCGCGCGTACCCCGTCCAGCACCAGTTGCAACAGCCGCTTGTTCTGGCTGAGGCTGGCGCTGCGGGCCATGCACATGCCGCCGACGAGTTGCATCAGGTCGGCCTGATCGATGTCATCCCGGGCGAGGCCGGCTTGCTGGGCCCGGGCAAGTACCTTGCCGGCCGCGGCACCGATCTTCTCCCGTGAGCTGAGGGCCAGGTCGGGACTCTTCTCGAACGCCTCGTGCAACTCGGTGAGAAACACCCGCTTGGCCTCGGCGTAATCGACGAAGCCGGTCAGCCACTCGACCAGCGCGTCCCACGGCTCGGCCCGTTCGCTGACCGCATCGGCAAGCACGACCAGGCCGTCGACGTCCTCGCGATAGACCGCCTCGACCAGGTCGATCCGGCGAGGGAAGTGCCGGTACAGCGTGCCGACCCCGACATCGGCCCGTTTGGCGATCTCGTCCATCGAGGCTTCGCTGCCGCGCTCGGTCAGTACCGCCCGACCTGCCTGCAGCAGGCGCTCATAGTTGCGGCGCGCGTCGGCGCGCATTGGTCGTTCGGGCGTCGGGTCGGCCTGCTCGGAACTGACCGGCGCCGCCGTTGCCGTCGGTGTGCTGCCCATGCTCGCGATTATTCCCTCTCCTCGGGTGATCTCGCCCATCTGGATCCCCGCTTGATATCCGGAGACTGCCTCCGTATCGTAACTGGAGGAAGCTTCCGTTTCTATTCGATCGTAACGCTTGGGAGTCGAATCCAACACATGTCCTCAGACACGCTGCAGTCTCGCGGCACGGCGGCCATTGCCCCGCGCCGCACAATCGGCCGGTTCAACCGGTCCTCGGTAGTACTGGCCGTCATCCTGATCAGCCAGCTGATGGTGGTGCTGGACGCCACCATCGTCAACGTCGCGCTGCCTGACATGAAGGCCGCGCTGCACTTCTCCGACACCCAGCTTTCCTGGGTGCTCAATGCCTACACCTTGGTCTTCGGCGGCTTGCTGCTGCTGGGCGCGCGGGCCGGTGACCTGCTGGGCCGGCGGCTCACCTTTCTGTCCGGCATCGCGATCTTCACCGCTGCCTCGCTGATCGGTGGCTTCGCCACCACCGGCTGGTTCCTGCTGGTCGCCCGCGGCCTACAGGGCGTCGGTGGCGCGCTGGCCGCCCCCTCGTCGCTGGCACTGCTCGCGACCATGTTCCCGGAAGGCCGGGCCCGGCTGCGTGCGATCGCGCTGTTCACCGTGGTCTCGATCAGCGGCGCGGCCATCGGCCTGATCGCCGGTGGCATGCTCACCGAGTGGGCGTCCTGGCGCTGGGTGCTGTTCGTCAACGTCCCGATCGGGCTTGCGGTTTACCTCGTCGGACGCTCGGTATTGCCCGAAACCGCCCGCAAACATGGCCGATTTGACCTGTCCGGCGCGCTGACCTCGACCTTCGGCATGGGTGCGCTGGTGTACGGCTTCGTCCGGGCCGCCTCCGACGGTTGGTCGGACGCGGTGACGATGGGCTCGTTCATTGCCGGTGCGCTGTCGCTGGCAGCCTTCATCGGTATCGAACTGCGCGCCGAGGAGCCGATCACCCCGTTGCGGCTGCTCACCGACGCCAGCAGGAGCGGTGCCAATGCCGCGCGCGGGCTGCTGTTTGCCGGCATGTTCGGGATGTTCTTCTTCCTCACCCAGTTCCTGCAGGACGTGCTGGGCTACAGCCCGCTGCAGACCGGCTTCGCATTCCTGCCGATTCCACTGATGGTGCTGAGCTCGTCGCAGCTTGCCAGCCGGGTGCTGGTGCCACGGGTGAACGGCAAGGCGCTGATGCTGGCCGGGGTCGGCCTGTCGACGCTGGGGCTGCTGCTGGCCAGCCGGCTGAGCGCCAACTCGTCCTACCCCGAGGTGCTGTTCAGCCTGCTGCTGTTCGGCATTGGCAACGGGACGTCGTTCGTGACGCTTACCGGTGCGGCGCTGGCGGGGGTCGCGCCCGAGGATGCCGGCGCTGCGTCCGGACTGATCAATGTCACCCAGCAGCTGGGCGGCGCGCTCGGCGTGGCAGTGCTGGTGACGGTGTTCGGTTCAGCCAGCAAGCACGTTGCTGGCAATCCGGTCGGCGATACCCCCAGGGCGATTGCCAATCACGCCTTCGTCTACGCCGCTGATCGAGCCTTCCTGGCCGGTGCGCTGTTCCTGGTCGGTGCGCTGGTGCTGGTTGCGGTGGCGGTCCGCGCTCCGCGCCCGCCCCGGCCGGCCGCGCAGGCGGAGCCGGTTCGCGATGAGCCGGGACTGGTCGCGGTCGAGGCCTGATCCGGTTTCGCGACCTGGGTAGGTTGCAACGACGAGTGGGCAGTCCGGCGACGAATGGTCGATAACAATTGGCCATTCGCGCCTGGACTGCCCACTCGTCGTTGCTGAGCGTTCGTGTGGTCAGTGGCGGCAGGCACCCCGGCTGGTCAAGCGGGTTGCTCCGCGGCGGCGGTGCTGGTTCTGGTTTCCAGCTCGGCGAGTCGTCGGGTCAGCTGCTCGTTGGCGGTCTTGAGTTCGTCGAGTCGGGCGATGATAGCCGCGAACTCACCGGCGGTGGGGGATGGATTGTCAGACAGGGGCATCGCGTTCTCCTTGCCGGTGTTCCTTGCGCGATCTTGGAAATTCGAGAGAAACCATATGCCTGATAAACAGCATATGTCTAGATGTGCTTCGTGCGGGCGTTCAGCTCGGTCCCTGGGTCCTGGGTCCAGTGGGCAGTTCGGTCCCGGGCTCTGAGTCGAGTGGGCAGTTCCGTCCACGAATGGGCAATTAAAGATGCCCATTCGTGGTCACGACCGCCCACTCGTGGAGCCGGGTCGGATGGAACTGCCCACTCGCGCGATCGAGTCCCCGCAACCTCGCGGGACGGTCGGATCGAGGTGCTCGTGCCGCCAGGCGGCTTCGCTATCGCGGTGCGCGGCGCTACCGGCTGAACCCGCACGTCCGGTGGCTGACCCGTGCTGGCCGAGAACCGCTAGCCGTAGGTCGGGTGCTGAGGCCAGCCGGGCGGCGAGTCCTCCCAGTCTTCCTGCCGGCCGTAGGCGGTCAGGTCGAGGATGTCGTTGACGAAGAGCAGCCGGTCCACGCCGCGTGAGGTGGTGCTGTAGGTGCGGTAGATGCCCTCGCCGTCGCGCAGGAACGTGCTGAGCATGAACGCCTGCGCACCACAATCGGCGGCGAAGGTGGTGCCGTGCGAGGAGACGAACGGCATCGTCCAGCCCCGCTGCTTCTTGTACGCCTCGATCTGGGCCAACGGCATGTTCGAAATGGTTGCCCAGCTGACCCCGGCCTCGGCCAGCATCGGCAGGGCATGAGCGGGCACGTTGTTGGTGAACGCGGTGCAGCCGGGGCAGTAGTCCTCCGGGCCGTTATCCATGAACTGGTAGACCACCAGCTGCTGGTGCCCTTCGAACAGCTCGAGCAACGACTTCGGCCCGTCCGGCGAATCGAACCGGTAATCGTTGCTGAAGGCGACCATCGGCAACCGCCGGCGCCGGGCGGCGAGCGCGTCCTGCGCGCGGGTTGCTTGCTTCTCGGCTACCAGCAGCTCATCGCGTGCGCGTTGCCACTGTTCGGCGGTGACGATCATGGGCTTTTCCATGAATCGATTGTGCACCGTTGGTCCGACAACGGCAGCTGGCCTAGGGAAAGGTAACCGCGTTCGGACTGGTGTAGATCACGTTCGGGCCGGGCGGCAGCAGGTTATAAACGATGGCCACCGAGACCGGCTTGCCGGACACGTAGTAGGCGAGCTGTGATGCGGTGAACTGCACGACGAACCCGCTGTTCGGGTTGCGGCCGGGGTAGACCCGGGCGACGTCCGGACGTGCGATCGAGGTGGTGAAGTCGGCCTGGCCGTAGGGCACCCAGTCATTGGTGTAGGACGGCTGGTACACGCTCGCCGACAGCGGCTTGCCCGAGGTGTCGTACGGGTCCAGCGCCCAACCACGGAAGGTGACCTGCTGGGTGGCGCCGGATCCGGTCACCGCGATCGAATCGATGTGGCCGACCACCTGGGTCGGCGTCATCACCAGAAAATTCTGGCAACCGAGCCTGGTGTTGGCGCCCGAGCCGCGGTTGATCGCCCAGGCACAGACCGAGTGCGTTCCCGGCGCGGTGCGGGCGATGACATCGAAGCCGGTGTTCGGCCCATAGTGCGGGTAAGCGCGCTGAACGTCCGGACGGGCCAGGTGGGTGTTGCCGACCCCGTTGGAGCGACCATCGACATAGAGCACGATCTTCAGGCCCGAGGTCGGGCCGAGGTCCGGGTCGCCGGCCCAGCCGATGACGTGTACCTGGCCGTCGTCGTACTTGATGCTGGTTTGCGCGGCCGAATCCAGGTTGCCGACGGGGTTGTGCTCACCGACCGCCGCTGCCGGCTGACTGGCAACCAGGACTCCTGCCGCCAGCGCAAGCGCGGCCGCCGAGACCGTTGCTAGCCGCTTGATCGCCTTGTCGATACTCACCATGGATCGCGACCCTCCCGTGTCGACCATTCATACCACTTGCCGTGGGCAAATAGTCCGATACGCCATTTGGTTGCCCCAGCTGGCATCGTTTGCGGCACTGCCGACGCCAGGCTGCTGCCTCCAGCGCGGACGCAGCCGGTCGCTGCCGACTCTCATCGGTTGCGACCGGCTGCGGCGCGGACCTTGAATTACCTTGTATTGTCAGCCATTTCGTGCGGTCAGGCTGCCAGCTACGAGCCTTGAACGCACGCGTTGGCGGCGTTGCTCCACAGCGGCTGCATGGGGTAGGACCCGCCGTTGAGGCCGATAACGGCCAGGCCGGTCCAGGCACAGATGTCGCCGATCTCGGCACCGGATGAGTCGTACCAGGCGTTCAGCTCAGGGTCGGTGATCGCCTCGGCCAGTTCGTGGCCTTCAACGATGCTCACGCCGTCCAGCGAGCTTCCGGTGACCGAGCCGGCACCACAGGAGCCGCCGGCGTCGGGCATGTAGGGCAGGTCGGTGTACGTGGTCGCCGAACCGCCGATCACGCCGTGGTAGGCGCAGTACTGGGTGCCGAAGCCGGAGGTCGAGTGGCCGGTCGGGGTGGCCACGATGATCTGGGCGTTCGCGTCGGAGCCGACCCCGAAGTGCGCGGCGGCTGAAGCAGCCTCGGCCTGGATCTGGCCATCACTGGGGGTAGTCGGCACGCCGCTCGGGTCCGACCAGGCGCCCATGTAGGTCGAGCCCACGCCGCCACCGTACTGGCTCACGGTGTTCAGCCAGGACGTGTTGCCGACCGCGCCGAGGAAGTTCTGCAAGTAGCCGGACTCACCAGCCGGGTCCGACGTCCAGCCCCAGAGGACCAAGTAGAGCCGAGGGCCGCCCTGGACTGGGCCACCATGATTGAGCAGGCCACTCGTGGCCGGTGCGCGCACCGACGCGTGTCCGGGATTGGTCGCCATCTTGGTCTGTGGTGTGTTGCGGTTGGTCGCCGCACCAGCCGATTGCGCGCCGACGCCGGCTACGGCGGTCGCGGTGAATAGGCAGAGTGCACCGGCGAGCAGGCGCGTACGGACGCGCCGGCCACCGTGGATGGATTCACTGACCTGATGTTCGGTAGAAAACATTACTCACCTCATAAATCGGACAATGTGAGCTGACCATAAGTCAAGAAGTTACAAAGCACAATCCAAGATGCGCTAATTCTTACACTTCTGAGTCGACTGAGAGGTTCGTTGGCGCGGTGTGACGCGAGGTGCCGGACTGCCGGTGATGTTCTAACCAGCTGGCGAGCTGGCGGTAGGCAGCCTCGCGGGCCGCCGGCTTGGACAGGAACACGTCGTGGCGAGCGCCGGCAATCGGAGCGATCGTCATTTCAGCGCCCAGGCAACCGGACCACCGCGCGATCTGCCCTACATCCAGGACGATATCGGCGTCGTCGCTGGCCTCGCTGTAGCGCGAGGAGAAGTGCGTCCGGTCCGACCGGAGCACCAGGGCCGGCACCCCGACGTCCAGGCCGCGATGTAGTTGGGCGTGGCCGCGCCGCACCGCGTTGAGCCAGCCGATCGTGATCGGGAATCCCGCCGATGGCTTGAGGTTCAGGTCGTAGTCCCACTCGCCGGTGCCGCTGAGGTGCAGGGTGTCGCCATAGACACTTGGCGGCAGCTTTAGGGCACGGAACGGACGTAGGCGGGC
>JBDSAN010000099.1:0-2804 GCA_039922115.1 Jatrophihabitantaceae bacterium | reverse complement strand
CCGGCCGGCGCGGTTCGGCGCCGGCGGATTCTCGCGCTGACGACATGGCGGCCCCCCGGAGACGGGTGCGGGCAGTTCGCCGCACTCGGTGCGATTGGCAACGCTAGGCCATGCCTACGTCAATGAGCCCGGGTTGCGGCAGGATTGCCCGGTGACCGCATCCCCGCCCACGGTGACCACTCGCCGGATCATCGCGCTGGCCGCCTCGGCGTTCGTGGTGCTGGCTGCCGAGCCACTGTTCGTGCTGGTCGACACCGCGGTGGTCGGTCACCTGGGACGGATCCAGCTGGCCGCCCTGGGTGCTGCCGGCACCGTGATGACGCTGCTGGCGATCGTCGGCAGCTCGCTGGAATACGGCACAACCGGACGGGCCGCCCGGTTCTTCGGCGCCGGCCGTCGCGAGGCGGCCGTGAACGAGGGTGTCCAGGCGTCCTGGCTGGCGCTGCTGCTCGGCGTGCTGGCGGTGCTGGTCGGTGAACTGGTCGCCGGGCCGGTGGTCCGCGCGATCACCGGTGGCGCCGGCGCGGTCGCCAACGATGCGGTGCTGTGGCTGCGGATCGCGATCCTCGGCCTGCCGGGCGTGCTGCTGGTGCTGGCCGGCAACGGCTGGCTGCGGGGCGTGCAGGAGACCCGCACCCCGGTCCGGATCGTGCTGCTGGCCAACTTGCTCTCGGCGATCGCCTCGCCGCTGTTGGTGTATCCGGCCGGGCTGGGGCTGGCTGGGTCGGCGGTGGCCAACGTCGGCGCGCAGTGGCTTGCCGCGGCGCTGTTCGTCCGGGCCGTCCGCGCCGAACAGGTGCCCAGCCGCCCGCAGTGGCCGGTGATTCGCGCTCAACTTGTGGTCAGCCGGGATCTGGTGCTGCGCTCGGTGGCCTTCCAGGCGGCGTTCATGGTGGCCGCCGGGGTCGCCGGTCGGATGGGTTCGGCCGAGCTCGCCGCCCACCAGATCGGGCTGCAGCTGTGGCAGTTCGTGGCGCTGCTGCTGGATTCGTTCGCGATCGCGGCCCAGTCCCTGATCGGTGCCGCGCTCGGCGGGGGAGACGTCAGCTCGGCGCGCCGGACGGCTTGGCGAGTTAGCGGTTACAGCCTGTCGGCCGGGGTGCTGTTCGCGGGCCTGCTCGCTGCCGGCTGGTACGCGATCCCGGCGCTGTTCAGCTCCGACCCGGAAGTGCAGCGGCAGGCGCACCTACTCTGGCCGTGGCTGATCGGCATGCAACCGGCCGGCGGCATCGTGTTCGCGCTGGACGGGGTATTGCTCGGCGCCGGTGACAACGCCACGGTGCGCACCATCACCCTGGTAGCCGCCGGCCTGGGCTTCATCCCGCTCTGCCTGCTGGCGCTGCCGCTGCACTGGGGGATCGGTGGGGTCTGGGCCGGGCTGGCCGCCTTCATCGGTTTCCGGCTGATCGGCATGAGCTGGCGGACCCGGACCGGTCGCTGGCTGGTGGTCGGCGAGCAGCGCTAGTGGCCGGCGATCGTTAGCGCAGCGAACGGCAGCCGAGACCCGATCGAGACCGTGGCAGTGCAGGGTGACCGAAATGGCGGACGGAATGTCAGGTAAGGCGCAGCCGGGCACCGGCGCTTCCTGGGCGACCGCTACCAGCGGTGCGGCCAGACCAAACCTGCGCCAGCGCCTGGCCCGGCGCCGGGAGCGAGTATCGCTGTTCGACTGGTTGGTGCTCGCGGCAGCGGTGGCCGCCTTCGACCTGATCGGGGTGCTGGCCGTGTCCGGCTGGCAGTCGATTCGCTGCGGTGACGCCTGCGGCATGCGTACCCAGCTGCACCTGATGCGCCTGGCTGCCGTCCTGATGCTGCTCGCGGTGGCGTTACCGCCGGTGCTGGTGGCGGCGCTGGCTCGCCGGGGCCGACTGGTGGTGGCCACGGTGCAGGCGCTGCTGGTCATCGGCGTCCTGGTGAACGTGCTGAGCACCCAGCACCGGCTGCTGCCACGGATCAACGGCACCGCGCCATGCTGGAACCCGCTGTACTCGGCGGCCGATTGCCCGTGGGGATCAAAGGATTGACCTCGTCGCCGGATCGCGGTCTCGGCCGCTGGGCTAGGCTCGTCCGGGCCTGAGCGACCGCCGGGCCGCCAGCCGGTACGAGGCGATAGGACGACATGGCGCGAAAGGGTCCGGCCGGGCCGGGCGGGCTGATCATCCTCGACAAGCAGGCCGGTATGACCTCGCACGACGTGGTCGGCAAGGTGCGCCGGATCGCCGGCACCCGCCGGGTTGGCCACGCCGGCACGCTGGATCCGATGGCGACCGGGGTGCTGGTGGTCGGGGTCGAGCGGGCCACCAAGTTGCTCAACCACCTGGTGCTGACCGACAAGACCTACCTGGCCACGATCAGGCTCGGCGCCTCCAGCAGCACCGACGACGCCGACGGTGAGCTGACGACCGGCTCGGATGCCGCCGGCCTGGCTCGTCCTGAGCTGGACCGGGCCATCGCCGCGCTCACCGGCCGGATCGAGCAGGTGCCCTCGTCGGTGTCGGCGATCAAGGTGGACGGCCAGCGCGCCTACGCCCGGGTTCGGGCCGGTGAGTCGGTGCAACTGGCCGCCCGGCCGGTGACCGTGTCGCGGTTCGAGCTGGTCGCCGAGCCGCGGCCGGTCGAGGCCTACCTGGACTGCCAGGTGCTGGTGGACTGCTCGTCGGGCACCTACATCAGGGCTTTGGCGCGCGATCTCGGGCAGGCGCTCGGCGTCGGTGGGTACCTGACCGCATTGCGGCGCAGCCGGGTCGGCCCGTTCGAACTCAGCCAGGCAACCACCCTGGATGCGCTGGCCGAGCTGGCCGACC
>JBDSAN010000098.1:0-15081 GCA_039922115.1 Jatrophihabitantaceae bacterium | reverse complement strand
TGGTTTGGACCGCTCGACCATCTTGAAGAACATCTCGCGCACTTCGCGGATATGTGCAGCATGCCGTGGCCAGGCGGCGCAGGGTCCGTCCCAGTGCGTCAGGCGCCAGCCGTGGTTCGCAAGCGGCCGGGCGCACTCTGGGCACATGTCGTCCGCGGTGAGCGGCGGCACTGCCAGCCACCCATCGAGCTTGGAGCGGGCGTCCTGCAGCTTCGGCCGAGTCTCGCCTCGCTCGGCCTTGTCCTTGGTCGCCTTCAACGCTGCCTCGTGCTCCACGATGGCCGCACGGAGCGCCCGCACCTCCCGCTCCCGATCGAACCGGTACATCGACAGGTTCAGCTCCCGCCGGTCGCACGGGCGCCACCCTTGTCGGTCAACGACCTCTTCGGGATCGCCGACGGGAGGTGTCAGCTGCTCGATCCGTGCCCGGCACGTCGCCAGCTTGTCCTCCAGCTCGGCGATCTCCGCCTCGCGCTTCTCGGTTGGCAGACCCCACCCGTAGCGTCCTGAGCGATAGTCCTCGAGTTGATGCAGGAGATACTGCTCGTAGGCCTGGTCCTCGAGCAGTGAAAGTCGGGCCTCTTCGCGTTGCGGGTCGTAGCGCATCTTGTTGCGCTCATGCTCGCGATCTTGCCGCTTCTGCTTCGCTTCGAACTCGCGGTCCATCCGGGCCATCCAGGCGTCGACCTGCCAGCTGGTCTTCGGCCGGAACTCCGGCTCGGCCCGCGTCCACTGCTCAAAGACCTCGACCGCCGCATCCCAGTCGGCCACGTGGTCGTCCATGACCCAGGGGTTCCAGTGAGAGTCAAGCTGGAGTTGAAGGATTCGCGTCCGGGCCGCGACGAATTCCTCGGCGGTCGCCGTCGCGCCCGACTTGGGCTTCCAGTGCAGGCCGTCGTGTTCCACGACGGTTGGTTCCGGTGCGGTCGTGTTCGTCACGCGTAGAGCGTTGTCCTACGTTGATCTGCGCGCTAGAGGCGTGGCGCGGGGGGTGCGCGTGGTGCGCGATGATCGAACGATAAGAGTGTTCATTAGCAGTGTGCGCCGGGGATTGGAGTCCGAGCGGGATTCGTTGCCGGGCTTGATATCGGCTCTCGGGCACACGCCTGTCAGGTTTGAAGACTTCGGCTCGCGGCCCGACCGTCGAGGCAGGCCTCCGCGGACGGTGTCGACAGCAGCGGCGCGTACCTAATGCGCCGCCCTGACCACCGGCAGCCGCCAGGAGCAGACCTACGGGACCGGCGCTGACCGAGCCAAGTAACACTCGAGGCCCGCCGCCACGGTGAGTGACACTTGCTGGGATAGCGCTTCCGGCGGTTCGGGTTCGGTCACTTGCTCTCATTGCCAGATCCGGATCTAGGGGTCTATGACACTGTCATACACTTCCCACGTCGGATGTTCGAACCGGGGATCAGGCTGGTAGCTGGGCACGAGTGGCAGCGGCGGTCTGGATTGAGCCTCGATGATGTCGCCGATGACCGGACGCTTCCAGACGATGCCCACGTCACTGTCCTTGTGGATCCTTCCGCTGTAGGCGCCAACCAGACCCCAGGCGGGGCCGCGCCGTGGCTTGCCGTCGATGGCTTGAAACTCGGTGTATGCATCGGCGAAAAACACAACCGGGGATCCGGACTGTCCGACGCGGGTTCGGCAGTCGACGAGGAAGCACGGCAGCTGTTGCCAATTGATCCGCGGCGGCCAGGCCACTGTGCCACGCGTCCAGACGCCGAGAGGTGCGCGTGCAGTGAGCGGATCAAATCCGACGGGAACCCGATGACGTACAGCGGCACGGTCAGCTCCAGCCGAGCAGGCCCCTCCACGAGTTGATACGGGTGAGCACTGAAGCCAACGAGGGCCTCGCCGCCATCAATTGGCAGTGCAATTACATCGACCAGTGCTCCCAGGGTCGGATGTTCGAGCCAGAGCGGTTGACCCTCATCGTGTCCGGAGTCGTCGCCCAGTGGCAGGGTCAGCTGATCCCACTGCCCGACCTGTCCCGCCATCGGAACGGAGACACGAAGGTCGCGTCCCAGGTTCGGTGTAAATGATCACGGACCGGGTTCCTGGTTGGTGATGTTAGGCGACGGCTCCGACGGTTTCCGGTGCCGCTGGCCCGGTGTCGATCTTGGGTCGGATCGGTGTGGGCGGGTCGAGCAGTTGACGGCGTAGGTCGGCGAGCTGTCGGGTGCCGGTGGTGGTCATGTTCATGCCGCGCCAACCGCGTGAGGCCCGGTCCAGAACGCCCCAGACCAGGTTGAGACACGATGCTTCACCGGGTAGCCGGCCGATGACTTTGACGCGGCGGCGGGTCTCGCCGAAGGTGCGTTCGATGAAGTTCGAGTGCCGGATGCGGCGGTGGTGCTCGATCGGGAACCGCAGGTAGCTGGTCAGCTGCGCCCGGTCGGTGAGTAGACACTTCACCGCGGCCGGGAACGCCCGCCCGTACTGCTCGGCGAAGGCGTCGATGCGTCGTTGCACGGCCGCGACCAGCTCCGGTCCGGGACTCATCCCGGCCGCGATCAACTCGTCGGTGTCGAAAATCGCCCAGTACGCGTCACGCATCTCGCCCTGCGCCTCGGCGGGCAGCTTGGCCAGGTAGTTGCGGCAGCGATGGATCAAGCAACGCTGGCGCAGCGAGCGGGGCAGCGACGATTCGGTCGCGTTGATCAACCCGGAGGCGCCGTCGGAGATCACGAGCAGCGGCGGGCGCAGCCCGCGGGTCTTCAGCTCGTCGAGGAAATCACCCCACGCGTCGGTGGATTCCGAGCCGCCGGCGGCCAGAGCGACGAACACCGGTGCGCCGCTGGTGGTGATGCCCCACGCCGCCAGCACCGGTTCGGCGCGGGCGCCGGGATGCATCTTGAACATCGACGCGTCCAGGAACAGGTAGTCCAGCTCGAGGTCGTCCAGGCGCCGGGTCGACCACCGGTCGAACTCGTCCCCGATCGCCTGGCACACCCGCGACACCGTCGACTTCGACAAGGCGGCCTCGGCGCCTAGGGCGTCGGCCAGGGTGTTCTCCACATCGCGGACCGACAACCCGCGCACGAACCCGGCGATCACCAAGGCTTCCAGCGCATTCGACTTCGTCACCGACTTGCCGAACAGCTGGGAGGCAAACGCCTCGGTCGTGCCCGGCAGCTTCGGCCGCTCGACAATGACCGGCCCGGCTGTGGTCTTGATCGTCGAATCCTGGTAGCCGTTGCGACTGCCGGAGCGGGCGTCCGGGCAGTCGACGGCCCGCTGATAGCGGGCCCGGCCAAGGAACACCTCGGCCTCGACCGCGGTCTGGATGATCAACCGCGCGCCCAAGCGTGCGACGTCCTCGATGATCTCGGCCAGCTCACGCTGACCATCGAACAGGGCATCGATCTCGCCGCGGATACGGTCGGTGGGAGATACTCGTGCAGACACGGGCGTTGTCCTTCCTTCGCTGAGTTGGTAGCTCTTGAAGGAACCTACGTCCGTCGTCATTTACACCAGGGCTGGGACGCGACCGACACGAATTGCTGCCGGGCTGTCCTTATACCGGCTCTGCGCAAAGGAAGGTGTCACTGGATCCCACGCGATACCGGTTACGACGTGACGGTTCGTAACGAGATAGAACTGCCGGTCAACCGCCACGAAGAAGCCGCTCGCGCTACCGAGCTTGAGCCCCGTAATGCCCAGGACCTCGATGTAGTGCGAAGCCAGCGCAGGCTCCTCCAGGATGCCGGGAGGCCCGAAGCCGAGGCCTTCATCGTGAGTCACTGGCACAGCATCTCAGCTCGACTTGAACTCAATACGGCTGCGGTCAACGGTCGACCACAAAGTGTCAGCGGAATGGAGCGCGCGACGCAGCCCGTTGAATCTCGCCTTCCAGCCGATCGACCGCCGTCGTAGCGACCTCAATGTCTCCATTGAATAGATCGTTCAGGAGCGGCCCCGCGCCCTCGAGTACCCGAGAACGGCCTTCGGCTGCTACCTCGAGGGGGCCATCTCGGTATAGGCCGCGCAACACGTACTCGCCCATGAATGGCATGTCACCGCTCGACACCTGGGCAAGCCCTAACAGGTACTCGGCCCGGTCGAATGCCGCCTTCCTACGCTCAGTATCGGGTTCGAAGACGGCAATGACCTCATCGAGATCGGTGCGCAGGAGTTTGCTCTCGGGGTAGAGCCACCTGGACTTGTTCTCGGCCCAACGCGGTAGCGCGTTGGCAGCGTCGTTCTCGAATACGCGCCACGGATGGGCAACGAATGCGGGCGGCTGTTCATCCTGTTGGTTGGTCAGCTTCAGCCGGGGACGGATCACGGCAGGCAGAACGAGGTCGTCTCGTTCGATGACCGAGCTGATAGAGAGAATCGTCAACACCGCCAACAACGTCGGGTACTGGGTGAGGTTGAACAGGCGGCCGTTGTACTGCTGCGGCGGACCTTTAGGCGCACTCATAGGCCGCTGAACGGCTCTCGTCCACAACGGACTGTGTTCCGGACCGGCGAAGTACGCGCCGTTCGCCAGAAGGTGCAGCAGCGTGTCGACGTCGGACCGGTATTGCCTGACCCAGTCGTCATGGAGCACCCAAAGTCGTCCTTCAACGTTCCTGCAACGACTGCCAGCGGATACCGCTCGCGGTCGCCGATCAATGCTTCGACCCGCTTGACCTCATCCATGACCAAGTCGTGCGTCTCGATCCGATGGGCCGGATCAGGCAGATACCGCTTCAGCCTGGCAACCGCGATCTCCCGGCTCATGGGTGGCGAAGCGAGACGATCGAGTGCGTCCAGGCGATCGCGCAACCCGGTGAACAGCTCATCGGCCCCGGTGTTATCGATGCGGACGGCGCCGATCTGGGCGATCAGCTTGCGAGCCGGTTCCGAAGGAAGCCGGTAGCTCGACCAGAAGATCGGGTAGCGACGCGACTTGGCCTGCTCCAGCGCTCGGACCAGAGCGACGTCCCATTCGCCCGACCACCCACAGATGATCAACCCGTACTCATCCAGGATGCGGCCCAGCAGAGCGTCCTGCTCCACCGGATACTGCGACAACTCGTCGACGGTGTTGCGCTTGTCCAGGTCGGCGTAATCGCCGTGCAGTTTCACGATGGTTGCATCGCGGTGCGGCAAGGGCGTCATGCCCTCGATCTGGTCACTCCGATGGATCACCTGAGCCTGGACGCCGCGCGACTCGAGAGCGCGTTCGAGCAGGCGGTCGAAGTTGGTCGTCACAATGACCTTGATGACGCCGCGCGCCACGAGATCGGCGATGGCCTCGTGCGCGGCGGTGGGCAGCTTGCGCCCGTCGGCTCGGTCCTCCTCGCTGGCCTCAAAGTAGGTACGCAGTACCTGGTCCCGGCCCGCCGCAGTCGGCGCCAGCGAGTTCAGCAGAGACGACGAGTAGCCGAGCGGCTCGCCATCACCGTGCTCGAGCCACCACGCCTCGGGATCGAACCCCTCAGTCGGGATCTCTGCGGCGGGGTCCTGCGCTGCCGCCGCCTTGCGGACCAAGTCGGTCACGATTTGCCAGCCGGTGAAAATCGACGCCGCCGTCGAGCCGCCCGAGCCGAGCAGCAGCGCGTAAACGCCGGACGCGGCATGCACTGCGGTCGATAGTCCGATGAACGGGTCAAGACGCCGGATCGGCGCTGGGACGGCGACAGCATCCGCCGCCGCCTCGGTCGGCTCAACCGGCTCAGTCACGTGGCCCCCTCGTCCTCAGGATCATCATGCAGGACCGCTCCGACAGCCCACGGTCATGCACCACCAAGTGGGCCTGGCAGCGGGCCCGACGGAGACTTGCCGCGCAGACCCAGCACTCCGCATGGTTTCTCGTCCTACAGCTGCGAACGCCTGATGTGAGCCGGTCCCCTACCCGGCTGTCTACCGGCGACGAGGCTGCGTCCTCGGCTCAGCTCTCGTAGTGGTAGCGGCAGGCCGCGATTCGGATCTCACCCTCACCAAGCTTGTACACGAGTCGGTGCTCGTCGGTGATCCGGCGAGACCAGTAGCCCTGGAAGCCGTGCTTCAGCGGTTCCGGCTTGCCGATCCCTTCGTTGCCGTTACGCTCGGCGTCCTTGATCAGCGCGTTGATCCGCTTGAGCACCTTGCGGTCCTGGGTCTGCCACCAGATGTAGTCCTGCCAGGCGCTCTCGTCCCAGACGAGCTTCACTCGACCAGGTCGCGCGCGGTGCCTGCGCCGTGCTCGAGCCGATTGATCGAGGCCAGCAATCGGCGGGCGTTCTCGGGGCTCTTGAGCAGGTAGGCCGTCTCCTTCAAGGACTGGTAGTCATCCAGTGCGACGATCACGACGTCGTCGTGGCCGGCGCGGGTGATCACTACCTCTTCGCGGTCGTCGGTGACCGCGTTGAGAGTCTCGGCATATTTCGCCCGGGACTCCGAATACGTCATCGTTCTCATCAGGCCCACCTCTCAGTCACGTACAAGAAACTGTACGTACTCCGTGAAGGGAGTGCAAGGAGCGCGCGGGTTCAGTACACCCGGCAGCGATACACCTTGCCCGTGTCGCCGCGCGATGACGCTGCAGTCCCGGCAAGCCGCCCGCCTAGGCCGACTCGACGCCGAGCAAGGATACGACGGCGTCTGGCGCGCAAGTCGTCACACTGTCGCGCACTGCAAGACCACCCGGCACAGACGCGCCTGACCAACGAGACGGCGGTCCATCGAGTCCGCAAACTGTCCGCGGACAACCCGGAACGAGACGTCCCGCGGCGTCACCGCACGCGACGACCGAAGGCGGAATGGCAATAAATACAATGGCAAACGACTACCTACGCGACGCATCGAAGGCGTCCGCAGGCCAACCGTCCCTTGCTCCTAAGCCGGGCGTCGCAGGTTCGACTCCTGCCGGGGGCACTCGATAGTCGTTGGTCACCTGCTGATCTGAACGGCGCCTTTGCCGACTCCTCCGGACCGACTAACGGAGGTCCACTGCACCGAGCCGGCCTCGCCGCAAGGCCAACACCTAGGAGCGCCGACAACTATCTCGGCTCTAGATGTATGGGAAAACTACCCTCTAGACGAACTATTTCGATACTCTAGATCCTGTGGTAGGCCACAGGACGATGACGCAGCGAGCTAGCAGCAGGCAGGCAGGGGTGCCGCCTGCCCTGGCCAGGTTTCCGTTGCGGACGTTTCGAGCCGCGGAGGCAACGGTCGCCTACGCGCACCCCGACCCGCAGTTGCGCCGGCTCGACGCACTCGGCCTGCTGCACCGACTCGCCCACGGCTACTACACCGTCGTACCCCAGGACAGCGTCGGCATCGGGTGGATGCCGATCCTCGAAGCGGCCGCCGCCGGCATCAGCTCAGCATGCTTCAGACCAGCACCCACGCCGCTGATGGGCGTCTCGGCGGCCCGCGCGCTCGGCGCCCTCCCCCGCGCCCTGAACACCGCGATCATCGCCGCACCCGCCCAACACGACCCGATCACCCTGCTCGACCGGCCGGCCACCATCCGGTTCATCAAACGCGACACCACGCGCCTGGACGTCGAGTCCGTCGCCACCGAACTCGGGCGTGCCCTGGTGACCAGCGTTGAGCAGACCATCCTCGACCTCGCACGCAAGCCCCCGATCGGCGTCGCCGAGGACCAGATCCCCGAAGCGCTGCGCGCGCTGCTGCCACGCGCAGACCAACAACACCTGCGCGATCTCGCCCGCACTCAGCGCCTGCGATCCGCGCTCACCCGCGTTGCCCTGATGACGCAATGACCAGCCCGAACAGCCTCGACCCGAGCGAGGCAGCAATGACTGCCGAGAAGTTCGGTGTCGCCCTCGAACAGGTCCGCCGTGACCACCTAATCTCCCACATCCTCGCCGCCCTACAAACCCACGCCGACGACCTGATCTTCTTCGGCGGCACTGCGCTCGCTCGCACCCACCTGCCCGAGGGGCGCCTCAGCGAAGACATCGACCTCATCTCGATCAGCGACCGGCGCGTAGTCGCAACCAACATCAGCCGCAGGATCGAACGCGCCCTCCTGGTCAGCCACGGCCGCATCAGATGGACCGTCCCGCTGGCTGACCTTCGCGACACCGAACCCGCCACCCTGCTCACCGACGACGGCCTGGCCGTACGCATCCAACTCCTCAAAGCCGACGGCTACCCGCCCTGGCCAACCGAACAGCGACAGATACATCAGCGATACAAAGACATTCCTCCAACCCGGCTACGAGTCCCGACCCGCGACGCGTTCGCCGCAGCCAAAACCGCCGCCTGGTTCGACCGCCACACGCCACGCGACCTCTACGACCTCTGGACACTCGCCCAAATCGGCGCGCTCACCCCCGCAGCAGCAGACCTGTTCGCCAAACACTCCGGAATCGGCCGGCCCCAAGACCACATGTTCACCACCGGACCCACCAGCGCGCAATGGCAGCAGCAACTCGCAGGCCAAACCCGCCTCACCAACACCGCAGACGAAGCGCTCCGAGTCGTCCGCGCCGCCTGGGCAGCCACAGCGACCTAAGAAGAAATCAAGGTGTTCGCAACCGCACGGAGTCCGCTGCGGTCACTGTCCAGACGATGCGAGCGTCGATGGTCAACAGCACTATCGCCAGCAAATATAAGGATAACCACCACTCCAAGCACCCGGCAACGTGCTCATCCGCAGGCTAACCGTCCCTTGCTCCTAAGCCGAGCGGCGCAGGTTCGAATCCTGCCGGGGGCACTCGCTACAGGTCCGGTGATTGCTGGCCTGCGGTCGTCGGCTTCCCTACATGACCGGTAGGCAACGAGCCTTCCAGTCCGCAAACGGTCCGCAAAGGTCCGCAGGCGTCGTCCGGCGGCAGCCCGCCACCCCGCCCGCTTGCGGACATCGGCAACCTGCCAGATCGCACCGTGCTGCAGTGACGGGCCGTGTCGGTGGGGGTTCTTCGTCAAATGCCGCGTCGTTTTGCCAAACGCGCCATCTGGCTCGGGCATTGGAAATTCAGGCAAGCTGGCCCGAGCCAGCGAAACGTGCGACTGTGGAGCAATGACGTCGTCGGCAGCGCAACCATCGTCAGTGGTGGCGCTGCCGGAGGGCCTGCTCGCAGCATTCCTCTCGTGGGACGAGGCTGGCCGACCGCCTCAACGTGGGGTTCGATGGTCGCGCGCCGCGTGGATCTCCGCAATGCCCTCGGAGTATGCCTTCGTTCTCGATCGTCTGCCTGAGCTGATCCAGCGATCGGATGTGGCGGCTGAGGCAGTCGCTGTTGACGAACCTGCCCATGCAGCCGAGCTGTTCATCGCTGCGATGGTCTGGGGCTATGGCCGCATCGGATATGGGCCATGGCGAACGGCCCGGGTCTTCGCGAGCAATCACGATGCCGCGCGCACCTTGGCAGAGGCCGCACGGCTCGTACGCACAAAGGCGGACCGGCGGCCTTCGATTGGTTCGCACGGCATCGGCTTGCCGGCCTAGGGGTCGCGTTCGCGTCGAAGTATCTGTACTTCTGCGATGTTGGCAATACTGCCCAACCAGCCCTCGTGCTGGACAGGTTGGTCAGCGATTGGCTGGCAAGAAACGCCGGTTGGCGACCGCGCCTGGACTGGAACCGCCACGATTACCGGGCCTATGTGGAGGCGATGATCGCTTGGGCCACGGAGATAGGGATCGCGCCCCACGAAGTCGAACAGCTGATCTTTCAAAACGAGGCAGCGCGCGACCCGCGCAGCCAGTGGGCGCTCCCGCCCGCCACACAAGAAATCTCCACCATCGGCATCAGCGCTCCCGCTGCCAGTGACGGCGAAGCAGTCGACATCGACGTCCTAGAGGTGCTCGAACTGACCTCAGAGGCCTTCGCTGCACTCCCACACATGCGGCCAGAGGACCGGCAAGACGCCGAGGCCCATCTGCGACACCTGCGGCGGATCGCAGTCGTTTACCTCGACAGTCAGCACGCGTAGGTGCTACCGCGCGCTAGCCGTAGATAGGTGCGCGCATTTCAGATCTGTCGTCGGCTTAAGCACGGACATATGAAAAGGTCGGCCGCTGGTCGGTGAATCCTCAGGCTGCAGCTTGTGGTTCGGTCGAAATGCCCGGTGCCCATCCACTTGGGCAGGTGGAACCGGCTCGACCCGATCGCTCAGATCGCTCAGATCGACCCTGGCCCGCAACGCCCGATCAGTGACATCGGAAAGGTTGGAAAGACATTCTCTCAAGTGCCACTCACTACAGGTCCGGTGTGTGCTGGCCTAGATGCTGCTGGAGCGGATCTCGATCTGCTGCCCGGACAGGTCTGGGCAACAGGTGGGCAACAGCAGCGGGTTGACCGGGCCGCAGTGTGGTCCAGGCGGCCCAGCTGGCCGTTGACCTGCAGGTACGGTCGCGACAAGAGCGCTGTAACGACGGAAGCCTTCGGACCCCCGCCGAAGGGGTTCCGCCGCGACGATGTCGTGGCGGAACCCGCAGCCTTCGGCGTACAGATCGACTATCGGCGGGTGGGCCCAGCAGCCTGCTCGTCCGGTGAGCGACGACACTCATCGAGAGCTTGGTGATCCCGGCCTGCGCATTGCCCGGGCGCGACGGCGACTGAGCGCTAGGACCGATATTCCCAGCAGCAGCAGCAGGCTTGCCAAGCCCACCGCCTGCGGGATCGGTGTGCGGCCGGTCGCGGCCAAGAATCCCGTCCCGGGTGCCGAGCCGTTGGAGCCGGCCGACGACGAACTCGAGGACGCTGGCCGAGCGCCGGTGCCGGTCGCGGGAACGCCGGCCGGTGCGGTGTGTGTCGGTGTCGCGGTAACCCGGGGACTGCTAGCTGGCGTACTCGAAGGCACCGTCACGGCACACGCCGCGGAGGTGAATACGTTGGTATCCAAAGACACCTGACCGTTACGGGCAAGCGCTCGGCCCTTCACCGTGGTGCTTGTAGTCACCGAGATCGAGGTTAGAGCCAAGATCGTGCCCTGGAATGTGGAGGCAGTACCGAGTGTCGCCGAACTGGCGACCTGCCAGTAGATATGACAGGCCTGCGCACCGTTGATGGTCGAAACATTGCTGGCGGAGGCGGTTATCAGCGTGGACGCAACCTGGAAGATGAACACCGAGTTCGGGTTTCCCTGACCGTTCAGTGTCACCATGCCGCTGACTGCTAGCGGGCCGGTCGAGTTGTACACCCCCGCGGTCAACGTCCGTCCGACCAGGTCGCCGGCCACACTCGCGGTCGGCGCGCGGCTAGCCGTGTCGTTGTAGGCGGTCACCACATCCGATTGAGCCTGCCCGGCCGCCGCATCGGCCGCGTGGGTGGCGCCGTTGACCAAGCCGGGCGGGAACCCGGTAATTGCCGTACCAGGGCTCACGCCCAGGTCCCCACCGAGGACCGAAGGGCCGGTGTTGGTCACGGCCTGGCCGCCGAGTACCGAATAGCTGGCAGCCGTACCCAACCCGACCGGTGCCTCGGCGGCACCGGCGGCCGACGGCACCAGCAAACTCGCAATCGGCAACAAACAACAGGCGATAATGGCGCTGGCCCCGAGTCTGAGCTGGCGCCTTGGACTGGGTGCTGTACTCGCGGGCGAGGAAGTCTTGATTTGCACGGGTCTCGTACCTCCCACCAGGCTGCGGGGTGTCGGCGACCGCGAACCTGGGACGCGCACCGTACGCGGGTTGCTGCGCCCGTGCGGGTAGTGCCTTATGACAATCTGTCCGCGCGACAGCCGGTAACTTACGGTAACAGGGAGACTACCTCGATGATAGGTCCAGGCTGCATTCACCATATGTACATGTCGTAGGTCCTAATTCTGAGGAACGTTTGTCCTTACCGCCAATCGGGCACTTCTTAACGAAAGCGGCATCCAGCCTCGTGATTCCTGACTTTCGCCGCGCCGGGCTGGCCGTACTTAGCGGCGTCCAGGACCGTTTCCCCTGTGTGTATCGGCAAGTTGATCAACATCGGAAAACCCGTCTAATTGTTCGACAGGCTCGGCTGGTCGTTGTTCGAGCCGGATTCAAGATCATTTATCTGGTCCCAGCGAACGTGCTCACGATTCATTCTCGAAAGCCCCCTGAGCAGTCAAACACTTCGGCCCTGAGAAGTCGCAATGACCAATCGGCTGGTCACGCTCAGCCACCAGATATTGCTGGCCGTTAGGCCGATCCGGGTCGGCGACAAAGTCCGGGACGAGGCGCCGGGTCCGGGTCCGGGACGAGGCGCCGGTTCGGGACGAGGGCTACCTGGATGTGACCGCCGGGACCACCTGGCAGGATGCCGGCTTGGCCGGCGTCCTACAGCGGTGCCCTAACGGTTCAGCCAGGTAATTACTGCAGATTCGCCGACGAGAAGCACCCATGGCGGTTGTCGAGCCCGCGACGATCATTGAGCGCCGCTTGCACGTCCAGCACACCGACGTACCCGGTCGTACCTGGCACCTAGCTACCCAGGCTGAATCGGCCTACCGTTGACCTAGCCGCCTTCGTGTGCGGTGGTCAACGGGAGAGTCGAGCTGATGATCCACCAATGTCCCAAGTGCGAACTGCGTTTTGATCGCAAGACCGAGGTCGATGACCACTGCTGGCACGACCATCCGGAGTTCCGCCACGAATACCCCGCTCAGGCCGCGCCGCCCTCGGTAACCCGGCCCGTCCCGCAGGCCCGGCCTGAGCCCGAAGCGGCGGCCCGGATCAACCTCGTCGACGGCGTCCTCGGGTGGCTCGTACCGCCGCACCGGGCCGAACGCCGGCCGGGCGAGCATCAGCCGAGCGGCCCGGAATCCGAACACAGCCACGGCTAGCTAGCTGTCGCGCCCGCGGCCACCAAGCCGCACACTGTTGACCAGGACCGCCACTCCGGCGCCTGATCGGCAGGAATCGAGGGACCATGCCATTCGTGCGCCCCGCGGTACCCGACCTGGACTACGAGGCCTGGCGCCAGCAATCGCGAATGGATCGGCTCAAGCCGCTGGTTCAGCACTGGGCCGAGGCCGGTTTCGGCGCGCCGGATGCGGTGTACCTGCTGTACCTGATCAAGCTCGGGCTGTACGCGCTGGGCGCCGGCCTGTTCATCACCGCAACCCCGGGCATGGGACCGCTGGCCGATGTCTCGACCTGGTGGACCCAACCGGTGGTGCTGGAGAAGGTCGTCATCTGGACGTTGCTGTTCGAAGTGCTCGGCCTGGGCTGTGGCTTCGGCCCGCTCACTGGCCACTTCTTGCCGCCGATCGGCGCGGTACTGCACTGGTTGCGACCGGGCACCATCCGGCTGCCGCCCTGGCCCGACCGGATTCCGGGCACCCGCGGCTGGACCCGCACCTGGCTCGACGTGCTGCTCTACGCCGGCCTGCTGGTGGCAGCGGTGTACGCGCTGATCGCACCAGCCACCCGAGCCGCCGGCGGGCTGTCCGGTGGCCTGATCGAACCCGTGCGGCTCGTCCCGCTGCTCGTCCTGCTACCGGTATTGGGTTTGCGGGACAAGGCAATCTTTCTCGCGGCGCGGGCCGAGGTGTACTGGACGACTGCGATCATGTTCCTGCTGCCGGGCACCGACCTGATCGTCGGCGCGAAGGTGGTGACGATGGCGATCTGGATCGGCGCGGCGACCTCGAAGCTCAACCGGCACTTTCCCTATGTGGTATCGGTGATGATGAGCAATAACCCGCTGCTGCGGATCCGCACGGTGAAGCGGCGCTTTCACCGCGACTTTCCCGATGACATCCGCCCGTCCCGGCTCTCGACCGCGCTGGCGCACGGCGGCACCGCGTTCGAGTTTAGCGTTCCGCTGGTGCTGTTCTTCTCCCATGGCGGCCCGCTCACCGCCATCGCCGCAACTGGCATGATCCTGTTTCACCTGAACATCCTGTCCAGCCTGCCGATGGGCGTGCCGCTGGAATGGAACGTCTACATGATCTTCGTGATCGGCTACCTGTTCGGCCACTACGCCGACTACGGCCCGGCCGATATCACCGGAGCCGTCCCGGCGCTGGTGATCTGCGCCGTCGCGCTCTGCTTGCTGGGCGGGATCAGCGTGGGCAACCTTGCCCCGCGCCGGATCTCGTTCCTGCCGGGAATGCGCTACTACGCCGGCAACTGGGACACCTCGCTGTGGTGCCTGACTCCGAGCGCGATCGAGAAATTCGAGTCACAGCTGGTGAAATCCTCAACGCTGCCGCAGGCCCAGCTGACCAGGCTGTACGGCGAGCAGACCGCCGACCTGCTCTCGGTGAAGGTCTACGCTTTTCGCGCCATGCACGCGCACGGCCGCGCGCTGTTCGGACTGATCGAGCGCGCTTGCGGGCCGACCCACGAGACCGACTACCAGCCGCTGGACGGCGAATTCGTGGCCGGCACCGCGATCGGCTGGAACTTCGGCGACGGCCACCTGCACAACGAATGCCTGATCGAAGCACTGCAATCGCGCTGCCGGTTCGAGCCTGGCGAGGTCCGGGTGATCGTGCTGGACGCCCAACCCATGCACCGGCGCAGCCAGCAGTACCGGCTGGTCGATGCGGCCACCGGCGAGTTCGAGCGGGGCCAGGTTCAGGTGCTCGACCTGCTCGACCGGCAACCCTGGTGTGGCGAGATACCGGTCGAGATTCATGCTGGCTCAGCTGCGAAACCAGCCGCAAGCGCGCCCACGGCACAATGATCGGATGAGCACAGCGCTGGTGGTGGGCAGCGGCCCGAACGGCCTGGCCGCCGCGGTCCGGCTGGCAATGGCCGGCGTCGAGGTCACCGTCCTGGAGGCGGCGGCCGAGATCGGTGGCGGCACCCGGTCCTCGGAAGCGGTGCTGCCGGGACTGCTGGTCGATCACTGCTCCGGCTTCCACCCGTTCGCGCTGGGCTCACCGTTCCTGCGGGAACTCGGCCTGGACCGGCATGGACTGCAATGGCGGTGGGCAGAACTCGAATGCGCGCACCCGCTCAAGGACGGCACCGCGCCGGCCATCCACCGCTCGATCACTGACACCGCCACCGAACTGGGCCAGGACGGGCAACGCTGGCGAGCGCTGTTCGCCGGCAGCGCCAACCACTTCGACACGCTGGCCGCCGACGTGCTCGCCCCGGTGCTGCACCGGCCCCGGCATCCCGTCCAGCTGGCCCGGTTCGGCATGCCTGCGCTGCTGCCGGCAACCTGGCTGGCTCGCACGTTCAGCACCGAAGCCGCC
>JBDSAN010000097.1:0-6965 GCA_039922115.1 Jatrophihabitantaceae bacterium | reverse complement strand
AGCGGCAGCGTGGCTTGCTCACCCAAGCCGAGCTGTCGCGGATCGAGGAGCAACTGCGAGTAATACCGACGGATCGCGGTAGCGCGGCACGTCCGCAACCATTCGCCATCCACCGCAAACTAGTATTCCTGGTATGGATGGGACGTTTGCTGGTGGCCGGCCGCTGTGGCTCGATCGCCTCGGCCGGGTGCGCAATGTCGTTCGGCAGGAGTTGATCGGCCGCCAGCTCGACCGTCACCTCAGCGGGCCACCGAGCACCATTCTGGACGTCGGTGCGGGGCAGGGGACCCAGGGCCTGCGGCTTGCGCGCGCTGGTCACCACGTCACGGCGGTCGAGCCGGACGCTGCGATGCGGTCGGCCTTCACCGTCGCGCTCAACGACGAGCCGGCCGGCGTGCAGGACCGCGTGAGGCTGCAAGCCGGTTCGGTCGACGATCTCGATGCGGTAGCTGGGTCATTCGACGCGGTGCTGCTGCTCGGCGTGCTGATGTACCTGCCCGATCCTTATCCGACCGTCGCGGCGCTCGCCGCCCGGGTCGCACCCGGCGGCCTGCTCGCCCTGGCCGTTCGAACAACCACCTCCGCGCTCTGGCGGCCGGCCGCTCGGCAGGACTGGTTCGCAGCTCGGGCCGCGATCGCCGAGCATGACCGGGCCAAAGCTGAAGGCCGGGATATGGACTACCTCAACGAGATCGGGACGCCGGCCCACGCGCAGGACTTCGATGCGCTAATTGCCGTGGCTGCCAGGCAGGGCCTGCAGCTTGAGCAGTGGTACGGAATACGGATCGCCGTCGACACCGAGGAACTCGATCCGCCGCCGCCCTCAGATCCTGATGAGCTGATCGCGCTGCTTGAGGTCGAGGAGTATCTCGCCTCGACCGATCCGTTCCGGCAGCTCGGCCAGCTCGCCCACGTCATCCTGAGACGGCCGGATCACGTCGACGCCGCTGCGTGCTGACCATTGGCCGCAGGGCTCGGGCCGCACCGGTGTCGCCTGCCCGGGGCTAACGAGCGCCCGTGGGGAGCTATTAGAATTTGGTGTCCGAGGGGGGATCTGGACCAGTTGCCCACCCTGATTTTCCGGACTGACCTGTTCCTCGCGTAGTCAGACGCGTCAATCTGCAAGCTGAGTGGACCAGCTGATTATCTATCGGTGCGGTGCACCAGCCTCCGCGCCAGACGGGGGCTCGTACCACATGTCTGAATCGGACAGGTTACTAACTCGTAGAGCGTTCAATCACCTTCAAAATCTTCGACTTCGTCCTCGATCTCTTCTTCAACTGCTTCCTGACTCGACAGGAAAATATGGAAGCGGTCGGATTCACTTAGGTGACCGAGAAACCTCTCGCGGAGGTCTTGCATGCCGAGATAGTAGTCACGGAACGGCTTGCTCACCTCGTCGGCTTTCTCGCGGCTCGGCGCGATCGGGATTCGGATCTGCCGATAGCGTGTGCCCACGTCTTCGCGGTTGGTCTGCATGAACACGATTCGATCCCACTGCCTGCGGACAACTCGCAGGCTCATAGCCCACAGCAGGTAGAAGTTGTCGAAGTTGGTCTTCGAGCCGGCCTGCAGAACCAAGATCTCTTTGGTCAGCACCAAGCGTTCCTGCCCAGGCATCAGGACGGCGAAGTCGCCGATGTTCTTGCTGGTCCGGATTGGCGTCAGGATGCTGTAGGCGGTCAGCCCGGAGTTTTCGCCGTGCCAGAAGCGCTGCGCTACCACCTCTGTGACGCGGTTAGTTGGGTTTATGTTGACCTGGCCAGCGCGAAGGTCAGACACCTTGATGTACGGCACGGCGCCGGTGCGGAGGTCAGCGCTAGGGCTGCCGTGCCCAGGGCGGGCGACGACTCGGTGACTGTCTATCAGCTCGCCGAGCGTCACTGACACGAAGCTTTCGAACTCCGGTTCGGCCATGAACTCATCGAAGTTGGTGAATGACCGGTCGTCGAAGTAGGCCGGCACCGCGATCAAGCGGTCTTCGAGCGCATCCCGCTGTACCCAGCGGCTGGTCTTGGTGGTGGCGTTGGCGTCCTCGAGGAGTCGCTGCACGTCCTCGAGCACTCGGTCATCGATGACACCAGTACGCATCCCGGTCAACGGGTCGACAACGTACAGTTCCTCGCCGTCCTTATTGATGCCAACGGTCGGTGCGTAGGAGACGAAGACGTAACCGTCGCGGAACCAGGCGGGGCGGTGAACCATGATGCCTACTTCTTCTCGAAGATGTATAGGTTGGTTTTGGCGCGGCAGAAACCCTGGAAGGCTTCCATCGGGATGTTGATCACGCCACGGAGGATGAAGCGATTCTCCAGCCAATCCGGCAGCCAGCTGTAGGTTGAGGAGAAGAAGTACGTCTCCGGCAGGATGATGCCGAGTCGCCCACCACTCATCAGAAGCTGGTAGGCGCGCTCCAGAAAAATGAGCCCGATTTCCAGTGCGCGGTACTGGCCGTTCGAGCGGCGGGCGATTGTGTACCTGTTGCGCCGGGAGTCGATCGCGCTGACCTTCAAGCCCTGGCCGAACGGTGGGTTAGTCAGCACCACCGTGAATGACCCGGCAGTCAGCGGGGCCACAAGGTGCGGGTAGTCCGAAGCCCAGCGGTCCTCACGAATGGAGTCACCGGCGTGGATGTTCACCGAGCCGTCACCGAGGCTGACCATGATCGCTCGGGCGAGCTTGACGTTGATCGCGTCCTTATCAACGCCGTAGACCTGCCGGTGTGCCCAGGTGCGAGCCAGGGCATCATTCATCGTGCCGGACGCCTTGGCTTTCTCGGTGACAGCGAGAAAAGCTTCGACGAGGAACCCACCCGTGCCACACGCGGGGTCGATGATCTTGTCGTCGGTGCGGATGTCGAGGATGTCGACTGCCGCCTCGATGACCCGCTGCGGTGTGAAGTACTGACCTTCACCAGCCTTGAGATTGGCACGACGGAACACCTGGAATGCCGACGAGATCGCCTCAGGGCTCATCCGGACGAGGTTCAGGCCAGAGAGTTCGTAGACCACGTCCTGAACGGTGTGGTCATCAAGGTTGAGCGTCGTCTCGTTAGGGTCGGTGAACACCTGCGGCCGCAGCCGGATGAGTTGGGCGAAGGCAGCCCTGATCTTAGTGCCGGTAGCAGCCTCGCCGCCCGTGGCCAACTGAAACTGCAGGGGATCGGTCGGCGCGAACTGGCCGACGTTGTCCGACTCGATCTTAAGCAGAAGCAGGTTGCATAGCTCGTTGAGTTGCGTCTCCGAACGCGTCGCCCGGCTGTCTCGAGCCACGACCGCGTCGAGCAGTCTCTTGAAGACCGACCGCAGCTGGCCGTTCTGCGGTACACGCAGGTCGTTATAGGTGAGAGGGCGCTCGGACGGCAGCTCCAACTCCTCACCGGGCTTCGGCAGACCGCGGTTCTTCTCGTGCTTGAAGTTGCCGTCCGGCAGCTTGTAGACCCTGACGTTCTGCGAGCCGTTGGTCCAGTAGCCCAGCTTGGCGCGGGGCTCACGTGCCAGGTAGATCTCGAGCTGGGAGATGCCCTGGTCGAGGTCGGGGGCCTTGAACTCGAACAGCGCGATGACGTGCTGCCAGTCGTCGACGTGGGCAGGATCGTCAAAGAGCGCGAGATCGACCGGCCAAGAAGCGAAACTCTTGCCGCCCTCACGCGCGGCAGCGTCGTGAGGCGACTGCGGTACCCGCCACTCAGGCTGCCACCGGACTTGGTCCAGACTCCAACCGGCCGCCTCGAGCTGTTGGATGACCGGCAGACGCACCCGCTGGTGCTCGGGTCCGCTGGAGGTGCGGTTGTAGGCGACAGTGGGTGTTGGCACGGTCGCCATCGTATTGGAGCGCGCCGACAGGATCCTGGAGGCCACGCGACGGCATCGATGACATAGTAGGGCGGTCTGCCGACCACATCACCGGCCTGCTCAGACCGCGTCGCCGCGGCGGTACTTTGCTTCGAGGATGACCTCGTCGATCGTCTTCTGGCCGCGAGCCAGACGCTCGGGCAGGTTTCCCGCCGTCTCATCGCCGTAGCGCCAGCCCAGGTCGCCAGGCGAGATGCCGGCGTTGCGCAACGCGATCGCGTGGTCCGGGCTTCCGTCACGAGCCGGGAGGAGCCACGCAGGTGCTGAGAAGCGGTCGAGCGTCTCGCGCCAGTCCAGGATCTCGTCATAGTCCATGCCAGAGAGCATGCAGGTCGACCACTTGCCGGAGATCTCCAGTGCTTCTTTGACCTCGTCCTCGAAGTACCGCCAAGGCGGATTCGGCACCGGGTCGTCCTCGTCGCGGCGAGGCAGGATCAGCTCGTCGAGGATGTAGCGGGTGAAAGCGCTCGGCTCAGCGCCTCGCCACCATTCACGGCGCGGCCGCCTTGGCCTCACCACTCTTGGGGCCGGTGGCGGCAAGGGATCGTCTGGTCGTCGAGGCCGCGGCGGGCTGAACGGGTTCGGGCGATGATCCTCGTGCCGGCGCACGGGCCGGTCGGCACCCTGCAGGTGGTCGATCTCGGTCTTGCCGAGATCTTGGTACGGATCATTGCGTCGGGCGTCGCGTACGCCGCTACGGATCGGTCCGCCTGGTGTGGCGTGCGGTGCTGTGGTCGGTCTCGCCCTGCCACAGCGCTGACGGAGCTTGTTTGCGACAGGAGCCTCTACGACGCTGCTGGCTGATTTCACGAACTCGCCAAGCTCAGTGAGCATCGCGAGCACATCCGTCGACATGGTGTTGAGTTCCTTTGCGAGCTCATGCACTCGCGCCCTGCCGACCACTGTGCCCCCAGGAATTGCTCAAACGGTGGAAAGCTCCAGAGTAGAACGCAAGTTCGATATCGTCTCGGTGGTCGTTGGCGTGTCGGACTCATCCAGATGACAATCGGCGTGCCTGGCGGCCCTCGGCCGCCGGTTCGCAGCACTGGCTCGGTGACGACGAGGCCGACCGCTTCGCGGCAAGCCAAGCACGCCCGGGAGGTCGAGCACCGGAGGCACAGGTGAGCGAGGGCGCCCTGCGGACAGCCTGGCCCGGCAAGACCATGACGAGCTGGCCGAGGCCCGCCACGCGCGAGCTGCAACGGCCCCCACCGGGAAAGTTGTACCCATCGATATTCAGTCTGGGACTGTCGCATTCGGTCAACGCGGCGTGCCCGCGGGCTACATCGCTGTCGACCTACTCCTGCTTAGAGGGAGCACCGACCGGAGTAACGGGACGAGTAGGGATCGGATACCCCACCGGAGGGTCGTGACCGCAGCCTCCTGTTTCGGAACCCGATGCAGCGATGTCCGGGCGCGCTCGGCTGCCCGAGGTCGATCCGCGCCGGCAAGCAGGGCGTCGGTGTCTCGGAGCGTCACGATGGAGCCTGAGGTCCGAGGTCCGACAATGCCCAGCTGAATTCCGATCGACTGCGTGGCCTCGCGGCATCACAGCCGGCCCACGCCGTAACAGACATGATCTTGTGGACTGACGCTTACGAGTCTGGGACGTCGGTGCTGCCTCAACCCGACATGTTTGCGGGCCTGCCTGCCGCTCGTGGTGATCCTGTCTAGAGGGAGCACCAGTCGGAGCGGAGACAGGAATACCAATCGGACGGCCAGGTCTGCAGCACGAGACTGGTGAAAGGTTTGGTTGCGCCGCCTGGGTAGCGGTGGGGGTCAGGATTGCTTCAACCTCGATGGGGATGAATCGGCCCAGGGCTGCCCGTCGCCGGCGCCCTGCACGTCGCTCAGCCCCAGAAGATGCCGGTTGGGTCGCGGTCGAGTTCCGCCAGCAGGTCCTCGACGGTCGCCGACGCGGGCACCTGATCGTAAGCGTGGAACTTCGAGCGGCGGTCGCGCCAGTACAACGACCACAGCCCCGTCACCTTCACGTACCGCAGCCGCGCGATTGGGGACCGCGTCCACTCCGGACCGAAGTCCGCTCGCCAGGGCGGCCGGCACTCCACGATCGTCCCGTGCCGATCGGCGACGTCGAGCTCGACGCGCACCTCGTCACGGACGTGGTCAGGAGTGCGAGCGCGGCACCACCGCTGCACCCGCGCAACGTCCGTCTCCGGCAAGGTCGACACACCCGCTAGTCTGCCCGAGGCCCGCGCGTGTCACGACCACCGGTTGATCCGCCTGCCGGCAGTCGGGCCAGCCACTGACGAACGCAGCCCCAGGAGCGCCGCTGTGGCTGACTACAAGGTGACTACAGATCGGTTACAGACCCCTTGCAAGCCCGGAAATGCGGGGATCGGGCTAAGGCCGGTCGGCTCCCGACTCCCGGCTCCCGTCGCGCCCGGCCCGGGCAGGCTACGGCCCGCTCCTCGCCCCACCAACGCGGTGTCTGGGTCGGCAGCAGGTGGGATCCGGGGCCGGCTGTAGTAGACCTGTAGTTGCCCTGTGACCGTCGTGGCGTCCTGACTCGGCGGTCCCGATCCGACTGGCCATGGGAGAGCGCGCTCCTGACGAGCCAGTGCATCGAGCGCCCCGTTCGACCTGTGCAAGGGCCGGGGCGCCCCGCTACGCAAGGAGCCGCAAGTCGCGCCGACTCAGGCGGCGGCTGACCCACACCAACGCACAGGGCAACCCGCCCGTTCATCATCCACAGCCCGATCCGCCGCCCGCCGTAGGCCGCTCGGCGCGGCGACCGACCGGTGGTGTGTGCCAACGCTTTTGCTCGCGTGCGCGTCGGATCAGTCGGCTACTGCGCCCACGGTCGTACCGGCTGCTTCGATCAAGAGGAAGTAGCGTCCCATGAACGGCGCGCTGCAGAGAGGACGGGGGGCAGCGGCCGAGAAGAGTGTGAATCGAGGAGCGAGGAGCGAGGAGCGAGGAGCGCCGGCGACGAGGCGGCAGGACCGGCCCGCGGCAGCGGACTCGATGTGAGATACGGCTTCTGCCTTATCAGCCTGGGGGTGCGCAGGAACCCTCGAGTGGCCATGAACGCGCCGCACGCTCGGCACTTCGTCGCCTAGACGGGATTCGGTGCGGGCGTGGTCAAGT
>JBDSAN010000096.1:0-2589 GCA_039922115.1 Jatrophihabitantaceae bacterium | reverse complement strand
GACGGCCGGTAGCGGCCAGCGCGGTCATCAGGGTCTGGGTGAACTGCTCGCGCATCGGGTAGCGCCGGCACAGCTGTTCCAGCTCGGCGATCACCTGCGCCGAACGTCCCAGCTGGACCTCGCAGTCGATCCGCGCGGCGAGCGCGGCCAGCTGATCGTCCTGCCAGCGGGCCACCGGGCCCAGCGCCCAGTCCGCCTCGCCCCAGCCATCCAGCGCCGGCCCGCGCCAGAGCGCCAGCGCTCGCTGGTACTCGGTCACCGCCGTGGCCAGGTCACCGGCGCTGGTCGCCGTCCGGGCCAGCTCGATCAGCCGGTAGAACTGCGCCACATCGGTGTCCACCCCCACCAGCCGGTAGCCCTGGCCGTGCTGGGCGAGCACGCTCGGATCGCCCAGCGCTCGGCGCAGCCTGGACACCAGGGTCTGCAACGCGTTCGCCTCATCGGCTGGCCGGTTCGCAGCCCACACCGCATCGGCAAGTTCAGAACCGCTGACCGGCCGGCCGGCATCGACGGCCAGCCGCAGCAGCAGGGCCCGCAGCCGGGTACCGGACACCGGAATCGAACGGGCCTCGACGCTCACCTCGAGCGGTCCGAGCACGGCTACCTGCATCTGACCATCGTCGCATTTGTCGACCGAACCGGCTCGACCTGCACCGGTCCTCCGATCCTGGCTGATTGCCTCCGCCTGACCGGCCTGGCCGGCAGAATGGGTCCATGCACAGCGAGACCTTCCAATTCCGTACCGGCAACCGCGCACAGGTCCGGGATCTCACCGACACCTGTGCCCGATTCGTTGCTGATCAGGCCGACGGGCTGCTCAACATCTTCGTGCCGCACGCCACCGCCGGCGTGGCGATCCTGGAGACCGGGGCGGGCAGCGACGAGGACCTGCTCACCGCCCTGGACGCGCTGCTGCCCCGCGATGACCGCTGGCGCCACCAGCACGGCGCGGCCGGGCATGGCCGCGATCACGTCCTGCCCGCGCTGATCGCGCCGTCGGCGACGGTGCCGGTGCTGGCCGGGCGGTTGCAGCTGGGCACCTGGCAATCGATCTGCCTGGTGGACACCAACATCGACAACGCGGTGCGTGAGGTCCGGCTGAGCTTTCTAGCCGGCTGAGCTTTCTAGCCGGCTGAGCTCGTCCGGGTGCACGCCGAGAAACCGGTGCGCCAGCCGGGCGAACGGCTCGGCTGAACCGGTCGCGGCAAACCGGTGCCGGACCGGCGCGTCGTCGGGCGCCAGCAGGTCGGTGGCCAGCAGCGTCCGGTAGACGTCCTTGGCGGTCTCCTCGGCGCTGGACACCAGCGTCACCTGCTCGCCCAGCACCACCGACAGCAACCCGGTCAGCAGCGGGTAATGGGTGCAGCCGAGCACCAGGGTGTCGATGCCGTCGGCGGCCAGCGGGCTGAGGTAGGACTCAGCCAGCCCGAGCAATTGCCGGCCACTGGTAATGCCACGCTCGACGAACTCGGCGAACAGCGGGCAGGCAGCCGCTGAAATCTGCAATTGCGGGGCGGCAGCAAAGGCATCCTGGTAGGCCCCGGAGGTGATCGTGGCGACCGTACCGATCACCCCGACCCGGCCGTTGCGGGTGGCCGCGACCGCGCGCCGGACGGCCGGCCGGATCACCTCGACCACCGGAATGTCGTAGCGCTCGCGGGCATCGGCAAGGCAGGCCGAGGACGCCGAATTGCACGCGATCACCAGCATCTTCACGCCGGAATCGACCAGGGAGTCCAGCACCGCCAGGGCGTGCCGGCGAACCTCGGCGATCGGCAGCGGGCCGTACGGGCCGTTCGCGGTGTCGCCGATGTAGTGCAGCGACTCGTGCGGCAGCTGGTCCAGCACCGCGCGGGCCACGGTCAGGCCGCCGACGCCGGAATCGAACATCCCGATCGGGGCGGCCGGATCGGTGCTCACAGGTTGCCGGGTAGCGCGGTCTGGCCGGCGGGTCGTCCCTTGCGCTTGCGGTGCAGCACCGCGCCGACCAGCACGCCGGCCAGGAAGCCGGCCAGCTGACTGCCCCAGAAAGTATTGGAATGCAGCCTCGGCAACAGCCCGGACAGCATCCCGGAGAACACCGCCAGCACCGCCACCGCCGTCGCGATCCAGGCCACCTTGCGGCTGAACCAGGCCCGGGCCAGCACGTAGCCCAGCCAGCCGAAGATCACCCCGCTGGCGCCCAGGATCACCGCATGGGACGGGCCGGCCAGCCAACCCACCAGGCCACTGACCAGCCAGACCGGGACGGTCACCACCGCGAACGTGCGCAGGCCCGACACCAGCATGATCCAGCCGAACACCGCCAGCGGCAGCGAGTTGGCGGCCAGCTGACCGGCGCTGGCGTGCAGCACCGGGGTAAGCACGATGCCGTCCAGGCCACCGAGCTCGCGTGGCTTGATGCCCAATCGCAGCCAGCGGTGATCCAGCGCCGCGTCCACCCCCAGCACCAGCCAGAGCACGATCAGCACCAGCGTCATCACCACGATCGCCCCGGACGGGCTGGCCGGGCGCATCGCGTGGCGCAGGCTGGTGTGGGCCAGTTCGTGGCGGCGCTGCTGGGCCCGGGTCCGCGGCCGGCCGTCCGGC
>JBDSAN010000095.1:0-12434 GCA_039922115.1 Jatrophihabitantaceae bacterium | reverse complement strand
CGTGGACCGCCGAGCCGGCCCGTCGCGCCGGCACCGTGCACGTCGGCGGTGACCTGGCCGAGCTGATCGCAACCGAACGCGACACCGCCGCCGGCCGGCTGCCGGAACGTCCATTCGTGCTGGTTGGCCAGCAATACCTGGCTGATCCGCAACGCTCGGACGGCGACGTGCACCCGATCTACAGCTACGCCCACGTTCCGTACGGCTATCCCGGCGATGCCACCGAGGCGATCATCGCCCAGCTGGAACGGTTCGCGCCGGGCTTTCGGGACCGCATCGTCGCCACCCACATCACCGGGCCGGCCGACTTCGAACGGGCCAATCCCAACTACACCGGCGGCGACATCCTGACCGGCGCGAACACCGTACGACAGCTGGTGCTCGGGCCGCGGGCCGGTCAGGACCCTTATCGAACCGGCGTCACCGGCAGCTACCTGTGCTCGGCGGCAACCCCGCCCGGCCCGGGCGCGCACGGGATGTGCGGCGTGCACGCGGCCGACCGGGCGCTATCGGACCTGCGGTCCGGTCACATCGGGCGCTGACAGCAGCCAGCTAGGCCGGCACCGAATTCAGGCAGCTCGGAGACGAACGGCAAGCCGACGACGTCGTCGTAAGGCGAGCGAGAGCGGGCACTCGCTGAAACTTCTTAGCTACCGACTGTTGTAAGTTGGCTTGAAGTGAAATAACGTCCTATGGCGTTATCGTGTAGTCAAATTTGCACCCCTTCCCCCTTGCCTATGGCCGCCCCCGGGCGACTACTCACTGCCGAAAGGCGTTTTCCGATGCATCTGGTCACCGACGATCAATTGAGCAGCATCACCGCAGCCCTGCAGAACTGCACCGAGGGGCAAGCCCGGGCCTTGCAACCAAGCGATCCCACCGACGCCGCAGCAATCAAGTCGCTGCTCGAACTGTCCGGCAAGACCCCGCAGACGCACCCGGGCCTGTATGCCGACCTGGAGCGGTTGGCCGGTCAGCCGGCCGGGCCGGACCAGCACGAGAACCAGGTCCTCGACATCGTCGACAGCGGCCGTGACGCCAGCGGCCGGGCCACCGCGCGGGTCTGGCACCAGGATCGCGCCGGCGACTTCACCAGCGGCAGCCTGGCGCTGGTGCTCGACACCGAATCCGGCCGGCCGCTGGCACTCGGTCACGCGAACCGGGTCGGCGGCGGCCTGGCGCCAGCGGCAACCCGCACCGAGAGCGCCCAGCCGGCCACCCCGACCATGACCACGGTCGGTTTCGGTCACTCCCAGGCCAGCCCGGAGGCCGATCCGGTGTTCGGCCTGACCAGCCGAACCACCTCGGTCGGCGCAGCCGGCGACGTCTCGATGATCGATGCCACGGTGACCGCGCCGGTCACCACCAAGGGTCACTCGGCCGTCCAGATCGGCCTCGGCCGGCTGACCGGCGGGGTCGACCTGGACTACTTCTTCGTGCAGGACACCAACAACCAGCCGGCCCTGGTGGTGCCGTTCACCGGATCGGTGAACACCCAGCAACCATTGGCGAATGTCGATTCCAACGGCCAGTTCACCAGCGGCCTGACGCTGGACACCAAGCTGTACTCGCTCAAGGGCGTCAGCTATATCCAGCACAACTCCAGCCAGTCCATCAACACCCAGGTCACCGGCAACACCTCGACCAACGTGGTCAGCTGGAACTACCCGTACGACCCGAACGACCCGCCGAATGCCTACACCTCGCTGATGTACGGGGCCCTGGCCGCGGCCAACGACAGCCTCACCGCGTTCTACTTCGCCTTCGGAATCCCGGTGGCCAATCCGGTCGCTCCGGTCTTCCAGTTCAACGTGTGCAGCTACGACTGGCCCGACCAGCCATCGGTGTACTGCAAGCAGATCCTGGACCTGCAGTTCTGGTGGCACTGCCTGGCCGAAGGCACCCTGGTCACGCTCGCCGACGGCTCGACGCTGGAGATCGAGAAGGTCGACAACACCAAGCGGGTACGCACCGGCAGCGGCACCGGTTCGCTTGCCGTCGAGGCAACCACCCGGGGCCTGCACCACACGGTCGCGCCGGACCATCCGGTGACCGGGGTGTACCGGCTGAGCACAGCCGGCGGCCACCAGCTGATCCTGACCGGTGGTCACCCGGTGGCCACCCCGGCCGGCCTGATCCGGGCCTCGGACCTCGAGGTCGGCGACGAGGTGCTCACCGCCGACGGTGTTGACGAGGTGGCCGAGCTGGCCCTCGACGACTTCGACCGGGTGTTCGCCAACCTGAAACTGATCGATCACGGGGACCGGGCCCGTGGGCTGACCACCGCCGTCGGCACCTTCGTGGCCAACGGGATCGTGGTCGGCGATTTCGAGAGCCTTACTCAGCTTCATTACAACAACACCCACACGCTGGAATACATGACTGCGCGCATTCCGGAGCGCTATCACACCGATTACGAGAGCACTCTCGCCGCGATCGCCAGCGATAACGTCCGATATGGCGGGCATTTCTAGTACCTGAAATGCCATTCGCCGGCTAGCGGCCGGCGATGCCTGGTTCGACAGGTAACCGAGGAGGGCCAATGGCGGTATTCCAGTCCGTGCAATATGTCGACCCGTTCGCGCCGTTGCCAACCGGCGCGACCCAGGCCGGGGTGCAGGCCGTGATCACCGCCACCGGTGCCCCGGCCGGCTCGGTCGCCTACGCCCAGCTGCTGGCCGACCTGACCCCGATCGGCTACGGCACCGGGGCCAGCGCGAGCGCGGTGCGGGTGCTCAACACCGCGCCGCTGGCCGGCGGGCTGGCCTACCTGCTGCAGGTCCAGTTCGCCAGCCCGGGCAAGAACCCGGCTGACCTGGACTGGTCGAATCCGGCCAACCTGATCAGTTCACCGGTAGTCATCCAGCAACCCCGGCTCGGCGCGGTATCGGTGAGCAGCACCGGTCTCACGCTCAGCTGGGACGCCCCGACCGGAGCGCCGCTGGCTGGGGCGTTCGTCCAGCTGGTCGACCTCACCGCCAACACCCTGACCGCCAGCTACTACCTGGGGGTGGCGACCAGCGCGACGGTACCGGCTACCTTCGATCCCAGCCACCAGTACGGGCTGCGGATCAGTGGTGTCCAACCGGTGACCGGTGGCACCACCGGCAGCTTCGCCGCGCCGTACTCGGTCGGCCCGCCCAGCGCGGCGCAGCCGATCCCGACCACCGCCCCGGCGCTGACCGCTGCCAGCTGCAGCGAGCAGGGCCTCGCGGCGCGCTGGACCGCGCCGGCATCGGCGGCCAACACACCGCAGCCGCGCTACGAGATCGTGCTGCTCGACGGCGGCAAGGTGGTGGCCGTCGCACCGGCCGGCGAGGTCGGCGGCCAGCTGGACACCGCAGCGCTCGGCACGCTGTCGGCACCGCAGGTCAGCGTGCGGATGAGCTACGGCAGCTTCACCGGCCCGATCGCCTCGACGCTGGCGCTGTACCCACTGGCGCCGCAACTGCTCGCCGTCTCGGTGACCGGCGCCGGGCCGGTCACTATCACCGCGCAGCTGGCCAGTGCCGGCGCGCTGCCGACCGGTGGCAGCCTGATCGCCACCCTGTACGCCAACGGAGTGGCCGGGCCGACCCAGACGCTGGCCAGTGCCACCGGCACGGTCAGCTGGTCGGGCGTGGCGATAACCGCCGGCACCAACTACTCGATCGGGGTCGCGACCCAGGTGGCCGTCGGCACCCAGCAGAGCCTGGGCACCCCGTCACCGAGGTTGAGCACGCCGCTGATCGCGCCGAGCACGGTGAGCGGCAGCTACGACGGCCAGTACGTCAGCATCGACCTTGCCTTCGCCGCCGAGACCGGGGTGGACGGCTACCAGGTCGCGCTGGCCGGCAGCGGCGGCGGCACCCTGACCGTGCAGGCCGGCAGCCAGCTGCCGATCACCTTTGCCGCAAACCTCGATCTCGGCCAGGCCTGGACCGCGACGGTCACCCCGAGGCTGGGCATCGTGACCGCTCGGTCGGCCGGCTCGGCGGTCGGGTTGCCGGTGGTTGTTCAGCCCAGCCTGAGCACCGTCAGCTATGACGGCAGCGATCTGTTCGTCCAATGGTCGGCAGCGGTACTGCCTTACCTCAGCGGCTATCAGGTGGTGGTGGCCGGCGGTCCGACGCTGACCACCGGGGCCCAGCAGACCAGCTGCACGCTGCCGTTGACACCGGCCCAGGCGGCCGCCGCGAGCGTGACCGTCACCGGCAGCTCGCCGCTGCGCACGAGCGCGCCGAGCACCGCGGTGAGCGTGCTGGCCAGCAGCATCGAGGTGAGCTCGGTGGTGGTGGGCGCCACCGTGGTGGCGACCTGGACGGCCAGCCCGACCCCGCCGGCCGTGCAGGCCTGCCTGCTGCTCGGCGAGTCGGTCAGCAGCACGCTGTCCGGAGCCACCGCGACCGGGGTGAGTTTCACCGCGCCCACGCCGGCCGGCCAGCCGTTTCGGCTGCAGGCGCGGGCGGTGAGCGCTGATGGTGTCTCGATCGGGCCGGCCTGCGCGCCGGTCGAGCTGATCCTGTCCGCGCCGGCGATCGAATCCGGCTACCTGGATGGCAGCGGCCAGCTGAGCCTGCGCTGGAACCCGGTGAACCCGTTCGGGGTCACCGGCTACCGGTTGCTGGCCACCCCGACCTCCGGCCAGCCAGCCAGCCTGCTGGTCAGCGGCGACGGCTACGACGGCCCGGCGCCGGCTGCCTTCGGCCAGCCCGGCACCCTCAGCATCACCCCGGTCAGCGCCCGCTGCACCGGGCCGGCGGCCACCGCCGCGATTGCCCAGCCGGGCTCGATCAGCACTGCCAGCTATGCCAATTCTCAACTGACGGTGACCGCCAGCCTGGCCGGTGCCGGGGCCGGCGACACGTCCTGGATCGAGGTGCTGGTCAACGGTGTGGTCACCGCCCGCCAGGTGGTGACCGGCACCGGCCAACCGTCCTATCAGTTGCCGGTGGCGCTGCCGGCCGGGGCGGCGGCCAGCGCCCGAGTCAGCGTGGTCGGCCCGAGCACCCTCGCGCCGGCCTCGGCCAGTGCGGCCGTCCCCACCGAGCTGCCGCAACTCCGCTCTGCCGCCTACGACGGCAGCACGCTGCACGTGGCCTGGCAACCGACCGGCCAGGCCGGCGTCACCGGCTACCTGATCACGGTGGCCGGAGCCTCGGTGGCGGCGGTGTACGCGGCCGGTGCCGGCACCGCGACCGCCGCGGTGCCGGCAGCCCTGAGCTACCCGTTCAGCAGCCAGTTGCTGGTGAGCGTGGCGGCAGTGGCCGGCGCGCCGGGCGGTGCCACCTCGATCCAGGGACCGCCGAGTCCGGGGCTGGCTCCCACCCTGGCCGGGTCAAGCTATTCGGCTGCGGTCACCGCGGCCGGCGACCCGCCCTACCTGTACCGGCGCGGTGACTACCAGAGCCTGGCCCAGGTCACCGGCAAGCCGATCGTGATCTACCTGGCCAAGCCGTTCACCGCGGCAGCCAACCCGACGGTGCCGGCCACCGGCTCGCCGGTGTTCCAGCTCAGCCCGTCCGCCGACGGTTCGGCGTTGCCCTACCAGCTGACCCTCAGCAGCGAGGTCTGGAGCAGCCTCGGCAGCAGCCCGGTCCGCACCGGATTGCACGACAGTTACGTGCAATTCCTCAGCGATGTCGAGAGCGCCGGGGTGTTCAGCTGGGCCATCGGCCTGCTCCGCCAGCTGATCGCCGAGGCGATGCCGCAGACCTTCGAGGAGGTGCTGTACTACCGCTACGGCTACTGGCGTAGCGACAGCATGCGGGTGCTGGACCTGATGCCAGGCACCCGGTTGCAGCTGTCCAACGCGCTGTACCAGGCGGTCGTCGGCGGGGCCAGCGAGAAGAACGGCTTCCTGGCGCTGGGCAACGAGACGATGGAGGTTGTCGATGCCATCCCGCAGGGCGGTGCGGGCACGCTGCCGGCCGGCGCCGGCCGGATCCTGTCGCTGGATGCCTTCCTGTCACTGGCCTATCCCGGTGGTGGCGCCGGCTCGTCCGGGCACCCGGTCGCTGCCGGGCCGATCGACTTCTTCGACGACCAGAACCGGCAGAGCTACTACCGGCTGTTCTACCCGGCCGCGTTCCCCGCCTCCGGCAGCAACGGCTCGACCTCGCTGACCAGCAACATCACCCTGATCGGGACGACCAGTTGGGCAACGCTGGCCAGCATCACCCAGCAGTACGCCAGCACCGGTAGCTTCCCGTCCGGCATCGACTACTTCGCCACCTACTTCCGTGGCCGGGCCGGCCTGACACCGCTGATCAACGTGACCGTACAAGGCGAATCCCGCTGGACGGCAGTGGGCACCAGCGTCCGGCAGGCTCTTGCCTCGGTCGGCTTGGCGCCCTACTACGGCGGCGACGGCGGGGACGCGCTCAGCCTGCTGCGGGCCTCGGCCAACCTGTTCGGCTACCCGAGCCCGGGCGGTGGCCTGAGCCTGGATCCGGTGAACCTGACCGGCTCTGACCTGGCCGGGCTGGCTCCGCTGTACTGGCCGCTGGACATGCCGCTGGTCGGCGGCGATCAGGTCGGCCTGCGCCAGCTCAGCCAGTCCCTGGCGGCCAGCTCCAGCATGCAGCGGCCGCTGGCGTGACCGAGCCGCAGTTTCACCGATCTGCTGGTGATCAGCGGCTGTTCTGGCTCGACGGAGCAGGCTGGGCGAGCACCGGCGGGCTGGGCCTGGTCCTGTTCGGCGCGTCCGACGGGGTGCCGGACGTGCTCAGCCTGAGCCAGAGCTTCACCGACTATCCCGGCTATTACGCCTGCCTGACCGCCCGGCCTGAGCAGCAGTCCGAGACCGCGTTCGTGCAGGCGGTGCTAGCGCTCGGCCAGCGGCTCGGCCCCGCCGCCCGGTTCCTCTGGCTGGCCGGCCCGACACCGGACCCGAGCTGGAGCCGGCAGGTGCTTTACCTGCAACAGCTCAGCGGTGCCAGCCAGGCCAGCATTCAGCGCCCGAGCGTGTTCAGCTTCGGCCGCTACCGGTTCAGCGTTTCCAGCGGCCAGACCGTCAGCGTGAGCGGGGCCGGCTTCGCGATCACCAGTTCGAACCAGCCGGCCTTCCAATTGCTGACCGACGACAAGGCCTGGCCGCTGAGCCCGATCACCGGCCAGCCGGCGCTGTCGATGGCCGGCTCGACCGCGGGCTGCTTTCAGCTCGGCCTGACCCTGGAGGCCGCCGCCAACCCGGACGGGATCAGTGACTACCAGCTGCTCGACGTCGGATTCCGTTACGGGCTAGGCGATCCGACCGATCCGTTGCTGCTCAGCTCGCTGGACTACCCGCTCTATCGAGGGCTGGCCGGCGCGCCGGTGCCGATGTCGATCAGCTACGACCCGGTCTCGGCGCTCGATCCTGACCGGACCCGGCTGAGCTATCTGAGCCCGGCTGTCGCGATGGATACCCACTACCTGAGCCAGCTCGGCTATCCGGTCAGCCTGACCCCGAACGCGCAGGCCGGCCTGGCCTTTCACCGGACGCCCCGCTCGCGCACCGAGATCGCCGAGGACGACCCGCTGTACCTGTCCCCGATCGGGGACTACAGCATGACCGTGACCGTGCCGCCCGACGCTGCCGACAGCCCGGCCGCCCGGCTGACCGGTGGCATCTCCGGCAGCGAATACTTCGGTTTTTCCAGCGGTTCTGCCATTCCGGTCAGCTACACCGCCAGCCAGCCAGCCTTCGCGCCGGACTTCCCGACCGGCCTGGCAGCCCAGGCCGAGCAGGCGCGCGCGGGCCTGGACCCGCCGGCGGCTGAATCCGGCCAGCTCACCGACGTCGCAACCGCTGCCTACGCCGCGATCGGGCCGCCGACCGGTGGCCAGGCCTGGTACTTCGCCCAACCGGCCGGCGGCGCGTTCTTCCATATCCGGGCGGCGAGTTCAGCAGCTGACAGCGGCGATGCCGACCTCATTCCCTACCTGGTACTGCTCGAACTGATCTCAGCCGACGTCGACGCGCCGGCCAGCAGCTACCCGTTGGTGCCCTACTCAGGTGCCAGCGGCAACGACCTTAGCCTGGTGCAGGCACTGGAATCTCAAATCCTCAGCCCGCTGCGCCGGGCCGCGCTCGGGGTGCCCGCCGGCCAGCTGTATCGCGGCTCGCGGCACATCGCCGAGGCCGACCCACCCAGCCAGGCGATCACCCCGCAGGGCGTGCTGGCCGATATCACCGAGGCCAGCATCAGCTCGATCACGCTGGCGCCGGCCCGGTCGGGCAGCACCCTGCCACAGCTGGCGATCAACCAGCCGAGCGCGACTTTTCGCAGCGCGCTGTTGAGCAATCAGCTGTTCCTGGTAGCGGCCAACCCGGTCGAATTCATGGCCAATGCCGACTTCAACTACTGGATCACCGACGCGGTACTCGGCGACCTGGCCCGGCTGACCGGGGCCGAGACCGTACCGCCGGACGTGATCAGCCTGCTCGCCAGCCAGGCCCGCACGCCGCAAACCTCACTGGCCGATTTCACCGCGATGCTCGATGGCGTGCTGACCGGTGCCAATGCCCAGTACCGCGCGGTGGTCACCAAGTACTCGGTCTACTTCGAACTGGACGTCGAGGGCTGGCGGTTCCGGCTGTCGCCGACCCTGTGGGCAGGCCAGCCACACCCGCCGGTACTGATCTTCAAGTACGCCACCGCGAGCCTGTACGACTTCGTCCAGAACACCGACTCCTGGGCGTGGCCGGCGGTGGCGACCCTGGCCGGCTCGGTGCAGACCACCCAGGCCCTGATCAACGGCATCCTGGACTCGGCGATCACTACCGTTGCCGAGCAGGGCAGCAGCAGCAACCTGTACAACTTCGTCACCGATATCGTGCTCAACCCGTCCTGGACCGGGGTGCTGATGCTGAACGCGAACGTCCCGTTCAGCTCGGTTCCGCCGGAGCTGGCGGGCCTGGCCACCGGCATCAAGGCCGACGAATTTCGGGCCCATCACGTCGGAATCTCGATCACGCCGGTCAGCATCGACGAGCCGAACCGCAGCCTGGCCCAGGGCGATAGCGCCATCTTCGGCCTGATCGACTACGAGCAACTAGACGACATCGCCCACATCGTCGGTGATTTCGATTTCAAGGTGCTGCTGCTGCAGGTGCTGTTCGCCAACTCCGCGGTAGCGACCTTCGCCGGCCGGATCGAGCTGTTCATCAACCGGCTGTTCGGCGAACTGGTCACCCTGTTCAACAGCGTTCACTACAACAACATCCTGCTGGACGGTACCTACCAGCGGCATGGCAGTTCGGGCCACTACGTGTTCGCTACCGGAACCGTCAGCGTGTTCGGCACCGACAACGCAGGCAAGGGCGGCAGCACGAACCAGGTAGTGCTGCTGCAAACCGAGTTCGATCAGGCCCAGTTCGTCACCGCGACGGTGAACACCGTTGCCGACTCGACCATCCATAACCGGTTCCTGCTCTCGGGCAAGCTCCGCTTCGCCGGCCTGCGGGGCTTCGATGCCTTCTCCTTCGGCCCGACCCTGGATGCCGACGGGGCGCCGATCGCCGATGGCTACCTCGCCTTCGCCGGTGTCTCGGTCGACCTGGACGCCCCGGTCAACGATCCGGACAACCGCACTTTTCGTTTCAATCTCGATGAGATCTCCTTCGACCCGGCGGCCAGCACCGCCCGTCCGACCAGCTTCTTCCAGCGGTTCCCGCTGCAGATCAGCGGCCTGATCGGCGGTGACGCCAAGCAATTGCCACGCGATCTCGGCTACCTGCCGCTGGCCACGCCGCTGTCCCAGCCGGGTTTCACCGGCCAGTGGTACGGCCTGGTGTTCGCGGTAGATCTGGGCACGCTCGGTGCGCTGTCCAGCGCGCCGGCGCTGTCCGCGGCGATCCTGGCCGCCTGGTCGCCAACCGGTCAGCAGCACCTGGTCAATATCGGCTTGAAGATGCCCGGCATCGAGAGCGCCCGTGCGCTGCTGCCGATCGAGGGCGTGCTCGACCTCGGTTTCGCCTCGATCGACCTGCAGGCCGACGGCGCCACCAGCAACCCGCCCGACCCGGCCTACGTCCTGCGCTTCCGCGACTTCTACCTGCGCTTTCTCGGCTGGAAGTTCCCGCCCGGCCAGAACACCATCGCGCTGTTCGGCAATCCGGACTCGACCAGCCGCTCGATTGCCTCGGACCGCGGTGCGCTGGGCTGGTACGCCGCCTACGCCAAGCAGGAAAAGGAGTAGGTCGATGCCCAGCGTCAAGGTCTGCCTCTGGAACATCCAGAACTACGGGCAACCATCAGGCAAGTACAACGGTCGGCTCGGCAATGCCAACGAGCTGCGCAACCGGTTCCTGTCGCGCTTCCTGCAGTCCAACGCGATCGACGTGCTGATGATCCAGGAGGTGATGCCCAACGCGCAGGCCGCGTTGACCGACCTGGTCGCCAGGTTGAACGCGCTCTACCCGGTCGGGCAGCGGGATTGGCGTTACAGCTGGTGCGGCTGCGCGATCCGGGACGACACGATCGCCACGGTTACCCAGCCCGCTAACCTGATCGATCGGACCGGCGCACGGTCAGAATGCTTCGGGGTGGTCTGGCGAAGCGGCCAGGCGGCCCGCTTCACCATGATTCGCGGCGCATACCAGATCGCGCACGGTTCCAGCCCGGCCACCCTCTCGCCGCTCAACATCAGCCAGCTGGGCCGGCCGACCGGCAACGTCACCGACAACCTCGGGGTCGAGACCTACGGCGCGACAGGCGGCTTCACCCGCGATAACGTCTACCCGTGGGAACTGGATCCGCTCAATGACGACTATGACCTGCTCAATGCCTGGCCCCGGTTGAACTACCCGCGCACCTCAAACCTGGACGCCCGCCGGCCGAGCTGGTCGCGCTCACGACGGCCGGCCTATGTGGTGATCAGGTTGAACGACGCCGACAGCACGCTGTGCCCGATCGCTGCCTATCACGCTCCGAGCAACCAGCAGCTCGCCTCCTGGGGGGTCTACATGTCCGGCCTGGCCCGCGAGGTATACGCGACCGACGCGGTGGCCGGCGTGGTGCCCAACCCGGCAATCGCGCCGGTGCTGGCCAACGCCGGCTTCTTCGGCGGCGACTTCAACTACTCCGAGAACAACTGGCCCGGCCCGTACCGGTATTTCACCGATCCGCGCAGCCAGAACTACGACAGCGGCGCCAACCTGACCGCGGTGCCGCCACATACCGATCCGGCGCCAGATCGCCGCACCACGGTGCAGATCGTCACCGGTGCCGGGCACAACGTCCCGATCGTCAGCGCCAACACCGACGATTACCTGCGCTACAAGATCGACGTCGGGTTCCATCGAAACATCGCCGACATCACCGCCACCCGGGTGGACCTGCTCACCGAGATCATGGCCAATCCGAACAACGTCTACGACAACGCGCTGATCCAGACCGAGACCTACATGGCCTATATCGAGGATCAGGTCGAAAACCCGTTCAACCCGACCCGGGAGCGGATGACGGCCACTGGCCCGCAGTACGAGAAGAAGCAGAAACCCCGCCGGGGCCCTGTCTACTACAGCTGGGTGCCGATCATCTGCGGAGCCTGGGGTGGCACCTTCACCGACTGGGACGAGTCGCGCGACCAGTTCGCCAATGCCGATATCACCGATGCCCGCCGGGCCGGCGAGTACATCCACATCTTCATCAGCGACCACCTGCCGCTGGTGGCCACCATCGATGTCTAGTCCCGACGTGACCGGTGCCAGCATGAACATCGCCCAGCTGTACGCCGCGCTGGTGCCGTTTCAGGACACCATCGCCGGTAGCCTCACCATCCCGGCCAGCGCGATCACCGATTGGACCGATGTACATGCGCTGCTGGTCGCGGCGCTGGCCGAGCAGCGGCTGGCCATCATCGGCATAACCAGCTTTCCGGCGGGACCGACCGGCAACTTCATCCGCTACCAGGGCCAGGCCGCCCTGTTCCCGTGGACCGGCGACGGGCAAAGCGTGCTCGCGGTGACCGCGACCTTCACCGTCGATCAGGCTGGCGCGCCGCAGCTGCTCGTCCGGGCCGAGGTGCAGACCACCGACGGCAGCTGGCGGCTGGCCGACAGCCTGTCCGGGCTGGCTCGCACCGACCTCGGCAACGTGCTGTTCGGCGCCGGGCTGTTCCTGCTCACCACCCAGCCAGTCACCGTCAGCGACTTCAGCGCGACCGTGCAACCGTTCATCGGCTTTCGCGGATCGCTCAACACCAGCGGGCCGTTCGCGATCGGCCAGCCATTGCTGCCAACGCCGCAGAGCCGGCTCGTGGAGGGTTCGGTCGACCTCGCCCAGGGCGCGATGCCGGTCATCACGCTGGCCCCGGCCGGCGGGGCGCCGATCACGATCGCCGGCATCGCGTTCGAGTTCGGCGCGCAGCTGAGCTCGCGCTACCTGCAACTGCCCTACTACGACCCCGCCGACCCGAACCGGACCACCATCACCACGCCCACCTCCAGCGCCGACCTGCTGGCCACC
>JBDSAN010000094.1:0-5686 GCA_039922115.1 Jatrophihabitantaceae bacterium | reverse complement strand
GATCGGCACCGTGCACGATCCGGCGACGCCGTACGCGGCGGCCGGCGTGCTGGCCAAGGCGCTGGGCAGCGGGGTGCTGCTCAGCTGGGACGGCGAAGGCCATACCGCTTACCCGAAGACCAGTTGCATCCGGACGAAGGTGGACAGCTACCTGATCAGCGACACGCTGCCGGCCGGCGACAGCTGCCCACGAAGCTGACAGAAGCGATCCTGGGTGGCAATCCTGTTCGCGCTGCTGGCCGCGGCGGCCTACGGCGTCAGCGACTTCGTCGGCGGGTTGGCCTCGCGGCGGGTACCGGCGATGAGCGTGCTGCTGATCAGCTACCCGGTCGGCGGGGTGATCATGGCTGCCCTGCTACCGCTCTACGGCGGTCCGGTGTCGGCCCGCACGCTGGCCTGGAGCCTGGCCGGTGGGGTGGCCGGCCTGGTCGGGGTATCGATGCTCTACACCGCCCTGGCGCTGGCGCCGATGAACGTCATCTCGCCGGTGACGGCGGTAATGTCGGCGGTCGTGCCGGTCTGCGGTGGTGTCGTCAAGGGCGAGCGACCGCAACTGCTGGCCTGGCTGGGCATCCTGCTCGGGCTGGTGGCGGTGGTGCTCATCTCCCGGCAGCCGGCCGACCATCCGCACGGCCCGATCGGCTGGCGGCCGCTGGCGATAGCGGTGCTGGCCGGGGTCGGGTTCGGCTCGTACTTCATCTGCCTGGCCCAATCCGATCACGGATCCGGCACCTGGCCGGTGGTGATCTCGCGGGCGTGCTCGGCGGTGCTGGTGCTTCCACTGGTGCTCACCGGTGGAAGGCTGCGCCGGATGGGCCGGTCGGTGTTGGCCCTGGCGGGCCTGGCAGGTGCGCTTGATGCGACCGCGAACGTGGCGTTCCTGCTGTCCAGCCGGCACGGCCTGCTCTCGCTGGCCGGCGTGATCACCGCGCTCTACCCGGCCGGCACCGTGCTGCTGGCCGCGCTGATCCTCAAAGAACGCACCGGCAACCTGCAACGGGCAGGGCTCGGCATCGCGGCGGTCGCGGTCGTCCTGCTCACCCAATGAGAGGCCGGCGGTCGCCCGCCTCCGGCGCACGCCCACTAGCTAGCAGCGATCGTTGCCGCGAGGGCCGTCCGGTGGTCCTTCGACCGCGGCGGTCCCTGCGCGTACGCACACGATGAGGTCAGGTCAACGGTAGATCTCACGACGGTGGCCCATCGCCAACACCAGGACTAGGAGCTCGCCGTCCTTGATCTCATAGATCACCCGGTAGTCACCGGTGCGCACCCGCCACTCACCCCGCCCGCCGACGAGCTGCTTGGCCGCTGATGGGCGAGGGTTGTCGGCCAGAAGCTCGATTGCCGCCTGAAGGCGACGTTTAGCCTGGGCGTCGAATTTTCTCAGTTGTCGAGCGGCTGAAGGCGACAGGCTGACGGTGTACTTGGGCATCCAGCGGCCTTAGAGTGCCAGCTCTGCCTTAACCTCATCCCACGGAATCGGGGTCTCGGCAAGCTCGGCCATTTCGCGGCGCGACTCCTCGGCAGCAAGGATGTCCTCCATGTCCTCAGCTAGTTCGAGCAGGCGAGCCAGGACATCGGAGTCAACGATTGCTGCAACGCGGCGCCCACGGCGTGCCAGATAGACCGGCACCTGGCCTGACGTCGCCTGATCGATGAGCGCGGACAGCTTCTCTCGTGCATCCGACACGTTAATGTCCGTCGCCATATCCATACAGCGACGGTACATCTAACTACCTACTTGTACAAGCACGGCTTGCTTGTACAAGTGCGTAGCGAGCCACCTTCAGGTCAGGCCCTGGAATTCGGTCGAGCCGTCAGTCCAGTTGCTGGGGCTCGACGTCACCGGCCTGGCCTTCGGTCCAGTTAGCCTGGTTCTTTCGGGACGGCTGCACCCGCGGCGGTTCGCCGTCCATCTTCGGGAAATTCGGCGGGTACGGTGCGTCGCCGAGGTCATGGTCACGCTCGTCACGCTCGGACCATTCGAGCAATTCCCCGATATCAAAAGGTGAATCGTCGATGCCGGCATGCACATCACCAAGCTCGGCGAACCGGGCCGGCATGGTTGCCATGGTGAAGTCCTGCATCCGCAGGTCAGGCAGCTCGTCCCAGCTGACCGGCGCCGACACCAGCCCAGTACTGGCCCGGATCGAGTAGGCCGAGGCGATCGTCCGATCACGCGCGTTCTGGTTGAAATCTATGAAGATCTGCTCGCCACGCTCCTCCTTCCACCACTTGGTGGTCACCAGGTCCGGCACCCGGCGCTCGACCTCGCGGGCGAAGGCGAGCGCAGCCCGACGCACCTGGGTGAAGCCGTGGTCCGGGTGAATCCGAAGGTAGATGTGGATTCCCTTCGAGCCGGACGTCTTCGGCCAGCCGACCGCACCGATCTCGCTCAACAGTTCGTGCACCAGGACCGCGACCACCTTGGCGTCCTCGAAATCGGTGCCGGGTTGCGGGTCCAGGTCGATCCGTAGCTCGTCCGGCCGCTCGGTGTCAGCACGCCTGGAGTGCCACGGGTGGAACTCCACCGTAGACATCTGCACAGCCCAGATCACGCTGGCCAGTTCGGTCACGCACAGCTCGTCGGCGGTGCGTCCGGACGGGAACTTGACCTGCACGGTCTGCACCCAATCCGGCGCGCCCTTCGGCAGCCGCTTCTGATAAATCCGCTCGCCGCCGGTACCGTCCGGAAACCGGTGCAGCATGCAGGGCCGCTCGCGCAGTGCTCGCACGATCCCCTCGCCGACCGCGAGGTAGTAGTTGGCCAGGTCGAGTTTGGTAGCACCGGTCTGCGGAAAGTACACCCGGTCGGGATTGGTGATCTTGACCGTGCGTTCGCCCACCTGGAGTTCGATAAACGGCGATGCCATGGCCAAACGATACGCAACTGCCGGCAATCGCGGCGACACTGTCACCAGGCTGGGCTAGCTTGGCCCGGTGAGTTCATTGCATCCAGCAGCGGCCGGACTTGATTACTTCGCCGACATCGCCAAGCACAGCGCCGCGCTGGCCGAGGCCGCCGAGTCGAACCTGTCCGCTCAGATCGAGCACTGCCCGGGCTGGACGGTGGCCGACCTGGTGGCCCACGTCTGGCAGGTGCACTGGTTCTGGACCACCATCGCCGAGCAGAAGCTGACCGAGCGCCCGGACGGCCTGGTCAGGCCGCCCCGGCCGTCGGATCAAGACCTGATCGCCGAGTTCCGCGCCGGCGCGCTGGCAATGATCGAGGTGTTGCGCGCGGCTGACCCGGACACAACGGTCTGGACCTGGGCACCGTCCCAGCGCAACATCGGGTTCATCAGCCGCCACCAGGTGCAGGAAGCCGCGGTGCACCGCTGGGACGCCGAGCACGCCGCCGGCCGCGCGTGCAGCCTCGACGTTGCCGGATCGGTCGATTCGATCGAGGAATTCCTCACCGTGTCGGTCTCATCGGTGACCGACCAGCCGGACGAACCACGCCCGGACCTGGCCGGCATGCTCGTGCTGGTTGCCAGTGACGCGGACGCAGCTTGGACGATCTCAGACGCCGAACTGCCCGGCACCGTCCGGTTCGAGCGAGGTGCTGCTGCCGGCCGGCCGAGCATCCGGGCCAGCCCGTCGGACCTGCTGCTGTGGCTCTATCGCCGGGTCGCGCTGCCGGTCGATCCAGGTGCCGGGACGGCGGGGTCACCTGCCGGGGCGGCGCAGTCGGCCGAGCAACTGGTCGAGCGATTTCGCCACCTGTGCTTCACCGACTGAGCCGCGCCGGCCACCGTTGCGCCAAGCAGGACAATGATCAGACTGACAACGGCCACCGGACAAGGCATGCTGGTGGGGTGGACAGCGACCCGACCGAGCCGAACCCGCCTTCGGGTACCCGGCATCACATGGTGTACCTGGATCCGAAATTCGACCGTCCGGTAAGCCAGTACTCCCCCGAGGGCGAGATCCGGATGATGGGCGACTTCGCCTCCGGGCTCAGCCGGCGCGGCGCGGTGTCCCGGCCGATGGCGATCATCCTGGTCGCGCTGATCCTGGCCCCGATCGTGCTGAGTGTGCTGGCCGTCGTCACCAGTCGGTAACCCTCAGCCCACCGGTAATTGCGGCCCCTGCTCGGTATTCTGCAAGGATGACCACCGATCAGAGCAACGCACCGGTCACCAAGACCGACGAGCAGTGGCGGGCCGAACTCACCCCGGCCGAGTACGAGGTGCTGCGCAAGGCGGGCACCGAACGTCCCTACACCGGCGAATACACCGATAACCACCGGACCGGTAGCTACTCCTGTCGGGCCTGCGGCACCGAACTGTTCCGGTCGGATCAGAAATTCGACTCACATTGCGGCTGGCCGAGCTTCTTCTCCCCGCTCGCCGGCGACAAGATCATCGAGCGGGTCGACACGACACTCGGCATGCGCCGGGTCGAGGTGCTCTGCGCGAACTGCCACAGCCACCTCGGGCACGTCTTCGAGGGCGAGGGCTACCCCACCCCGACCGACCTGCGCTACTGCATCAACTCGATCAGCCTGCGATTCAGCGACGAGGACGCCTGACAGCTCGCTGAGCGTGGCCTGACCGAAGCAGGCGCGCGGCGGCGCCCGCGCTGCCACAATCACCGGATGCCCGCTCACTCATCCGTATCCCGTCGCGCGCTGCTGCTCGGCGGCACCGCGGGCCTGGCCGCGCTGGCCGGCGCCGGCGTCCTGGGAGTCGAGGACGGCGCGCTGCCCGGCCGCACCCGGCTACGCCAGTTGGTCGGCCAGGACGGCAGTGATCCGGGGCTACCTGACATCAGCGCCGGCCGGCTGGTGTCCGGCTCGTTCACCTCCAGGTACCGGCTGGGTCGCAGCTGTGGTTGGACGATCGCCTACCCGGGCCGGCAGGCCGAGCGGCTACCAGTGGTGATCGCGCTACACGGGCGGGGCGGCAGCCATACCTCGTCCTTCGGCAACGACCTCGGCCTGCAACGGTTTCTGGCTGCCGGCGGTCACCGGTTCGCGATCGCCAGCATCGACGGCGGCGACACCTACTGGCATCGGCGGGCCACCGGCGAGGACGCCGGCGCGATGGTGATCGAGGAGTTCCTGCCGCTGCTGGCCAGCCACGGACTCGACACCGCACGGCTCGGGTTGCTCGGCTGGTCGATGGGCGGCTTCGGCGCGCTCTGGCTGGCCGGCCGGCTTGGACCCGGCAAGCTCGCAGCCGTGGCTGCCGAGAGCCCGGCGATCTGGCATCAGGCCGGCCAGACTGCGCCGGGCGCGTTCGACGACCCAGCCGATTTCGCTGCGCACGACGTGTTCAGCCACCCGGAGTGGATAACCGGTATCGGCGTCCGGATCGACTGCGGCACCGACGACGGCTTCTGCCCGGCCGCTCGGGATTATGCCGCGTTGATAAAGCCAAAGCCCGCTGGTGGCTTCCAGGCCGGCGCGCACACCCAGGCCTACTGGCGGGCCCGGGCACCGGAGCAGCTGGCCTTCCTGTCCGGCCACCTGAGCTGACCCGCCCATTCTGGCGTCGCTCGATAGTTACCGTGAGTCACTATTTCAGTCGATTATGTAAATAATCCGAGTTACGCTCGATGTCGGCAATAATCCGACATGGAGGCGAATATGAAATTGCTCGGCAACCGACACCTGGTTCGGCTGGAGGCCCTGCTGGGGATCGTCGCCGCGATGGCCCTGGCTACCGCCGGTCCGGCCAGC
>JBDSAN010000093.1:0-12205 GCA_039922115.1 Jatrophihabitantaceae bacterium | reverse complement strand
TGGTCGGCCGGGTGGACCTGAAGGCCGACCGGCAGGCCGGGGTCTTGCGGGTGCAATCGGCCTGGGCCGAGCCCGGGGTCGATCATCGCGAGATCGGCCGGCAGCTGGCTGAGCAGCTGATCGAGTTGGCCGACTGGCTGGAGCTGACCGGTGTCGAGCTGACCGGTCGCGGTGATCTGGCCCCGGCGCTCGGCGCCGGGCTGGCCGTGCTGGACAGCTAGCTGGCGACCGGTGCGACAGCGCGCCGGATCGTGATGTTGCCGCTACCGGTACGAGCCTTCACCTCGATGCCGGACTGGCCGCTCGGGGCGAACTCCTCCATCGGCATCTCGGTGTGCACCCGACCGCTGCCGGTCCGCGCGTTCAACCGGGCCGGTACTCCGGCCGCCAACCCGATGGTCATCGATCCGGAACCGCTGGACAGGTCGACGTCCTGCTCGACCGAGCCGATCTCGGCGCCACCGGAGCCCGCCTTCATGCTGACCTTGCCGCGCGCAACGCCCAGTTCCAGGCGACCACTGCCGACCGAGGCAACCAGATCGCCGTTGACCTCGCCGAGGGTGATCTGTCCGGAACCGGTCTTGACGCTGGCCTGCCCGGTAATGGTCGAGATTTTCACGTCGCCGGTGCCGGTGTGCAGCCGCACCTCACCGTCGATCTGATCGACGTTGGCATCGCCAGCACCACCGCTGAGGTCCAGGCTGCCGTTGCGGCCGTGCAGGTTAACCTCGGCCGCGCCGAACCGGACCTCGGTGGCGGTGCCCTCAGGCACCGTCACCACGATGTCGACCTCGTCCTCGCTATGCGGGCTGAAGATCGAGGTGAGCGCCGTCCGGCCCCGCTCATTCGGCACGTGCACGATCAGGGTGTTGCCGTGCAACTCGATGGTGCTGCGCTGCAGCACGTCCGAACCGGAATGCCGCGGTGTTACCGAGACCCGCGCCTCGCGGCAGCCCGCCTCGGCGTGCACGCCTAGCGATCCGCTGCCCAGACGGCAGTTCAGATTGATCGATCCGGCAAGGGGAAACTGGAACTCTGACATGGAATTCTCCTTTGACATAGTGGGATTCTTCATTGAGGGACGGAACGTGTCGATCAGCCGGTGATCCAGCCAGTGATCCGCTGGCCACTGTGGCTCGACGTCCAGGCCGACCAGTCACCGCGTGCGGCAGCGGGCCGTAGCGCGGTCGAGGCGGCCCGGACCAGCCAGCTGTTCACTGAGATCTCGGCCCGTCCGGCGGCCTGCTCGATGTCGAGCTTGAGCGCCTCGGGCAGCCGCAGCGAGATTCGCGCGCTGGCCTCGCCGTCCTCGGCCCGTCCGGCTGCTGGCTGAGCCGGCTCGGGCTCCGGTGGTGGGGCAGTCACGGTGAACCTGAGCTGTTCGCCGTCGAGTTGCACCGAGATCGCCGGTGACCCTGCGGCCTGGTTCGCATCGTGCAATGCCGCGGTGATTTCAGCGGTCGCTGCCGTCAGGGCGTCGAGTACGGCCATCCGGACCGCCGATTCAGCGGTCGTGGCGAGCGCGCTGGCAATTTCTCGAGTCCGCTCGTCGCCGAGCGCGGCGGCGGAGGTCAGCTGGGTCTTGACGGATTCGGTGTAGGCGCTCAGTCGCATGACGTCACTATGACATCACTATGGCATCAGCGCAACATCAGTATTGGAGATAGATGATGTCGTGCTGATGTCCCTCTAAGCTGACCGGACCACGGTGGGCGCCGAGGTTGGCCTGCCTAATGGATCGAGGGGCGGCAACAATCGATGTCAGCGATCGTCACGCTCGGCGTGCAGTTGGTGGCCTGGACGGAGTTCGCGCCGCCACCGGTGCTGGACTGGCAGGCCGACGCCGAAGGTGGTCAGGCGCTGGCCGAGTTCGCGGGTCGAACCTGTTACCAGGCCTGGGAGCGGGACAACCCGGCAACCGCGACGAACGCCGGCTACCTGCGCCACATCCTTGAGGTCGGGCACCTAGCCGTGCTCGAACATGCCTCGGCGAGCTTCTACCTGACCGGCATCTCGCGTGCGCTCGGGGCCGAATTGACCAGGCACCGCCACTTCAGCTTCTCCCAGCTCTCGCCGCGCTACCTGCCAGCCGAGGCGGCCGTGGTCGAGCCTGAGGTGATCGCTGCTGACCCGCGGTTGCACGAGGCCTTCGTCGCCGCGACGGTATCGGCTGAGCGGTCCTACCAGCTGGTGCTGGACGGACTAGCTGATCGGCACGCCGAGTCCGAGCAGGCCGGCCTGCGCGGCAAGCAACTGCGCCAGGCCGCGCGCGCGTTGCAGCCCGGTGCCGCCGAGACCAGGCTGGTGATGACCGGCAACCTGCGGTCCTGGCGGCACTTCGTGGCGATGCGCGGCAGCGACCACGCCGATCATGAGATGCGCCGGCTAGCGGTGTGTTGCCTGCGACAACTGCAGGACCTGGCAGCTCATGTGTTCGCTGATTTCACGATCACCGGACTGGCCGACGGTTCGGAAGTCGCGGCCTCGCCGCTGGTCGCCGAGCAGTGAGCGGGTTTGCCGACCTGCTGGCCCGCGCCAGGCAACTGGCCGGCACCGGCGAGCGGCGACTGCTCGGGATTACCGGGCCGCCGGGCGCCGGCAAGTCCCGGTTGGCGGAAGCGCTGGCCGACCGGCTGGGCCCGGCGCTGACCGTGGCGGTCGGCCTGGACGGATATCACCTGGCCGATTGCGAGCTGCGCCGGATCGGCCTGCGCGAGCGCAAGGGCGCTCCGGAGACCTTCGACCGGGCCGGTTATCTGGCGCTGCTGCGCCGGCTGCGGACCGAGGCCGGCACCGTCTATGCCCCGGCCTTCGATCGGGGGATCGAGGACTCGATAGCCGCTGCGATCGCGGTGCCACCGGAAGTGCCATTGGTGATAACTGAGGGCAACTACCTGCTGTTCTGGCCCGAGGTTCGCCCGCTGCTCGACGAGGTCTGGTTCCTGGCGCCGGATCCGGCAGCCCGGCTGCGAGCGCTGGTCGCCAGACATGTGGCATACGGCAAATCAGCGACCGATGCCCGGCATTGGGCGCAGACGTCCGATCAGCGAAATTCCGAGCTGGTCGATGCTGGCCGGGACCGAGCCGATCTGGTGCTGGACTGGGGCGATTGGTGATTTGGTAATCGGTCGGGACCTGGATCGGCGGTAGCGTGAAGGCCATGTCGACCCATCCCGTCCAGCCGCCGTTCGGCCGGTTGCTGACCGCCATGGTCACCCCGTTCACCGTGGCCGGTGAACTCGATCTCGACGGCGCCGTGAAGCTGGCCAGCTACCTGGTGGACACCCAGCACAACGATGCACTGGTGATCAGCGGGACGACTGGCGAGGCGCCGACCACCAGCGATGGTGAGAAGGCTGAACTTCTTGCCGCTGTCGTCGACGCGGTCGGCGATCGGGCCAAGGTGGTTGCCGGTGTCGGCTCCTTCGACACGGTGCACACGATCGGCTTGGCCCAGCAGGCTGCCAAGGCTGGCGCCGACGGCTTGCTGGTCGTCACGCCGTACTACTCGCGACCCCCGCAAGCCGGCGTGCTTGCGCATTTCCGGGCAGTCGCCGACGCGACCGAGTTGCCGGTGATGATCTATGACATCCCCAAGCGCACCGCCACGCCGATAGCCACCGAAACCCTGATCCAGCTCGCCGAGCACCCGAACATCGTCGCGGTCAAGGACGCCAAGCAGGATCTGGCTGCCTCCAGCCAGGTGATCGCTGAGACCGAGCTTGCCTACTACGCCGGCGACGATGCGATCACCTTGCCGGTCCTGTCGATTGGCGGCGTCGGCCTGGTTGGCACGTCCACCCACTTCTCCGGTTCGCTGGCCAAGCAGCTGATCGAGTCCTACCTCGCCGGTGACCAGGCCGGCGCGCTGGCCCTGCACCAGCAGCTTTTGCCCATCTTTAGCGGCATCTTCCGCACCCAGGGCGTGATCCTGGTCAAGGCCGGCCTGGCGCTGCTCGGCCGATCAGCCGGGCCCGTGCGGTTGCCGATGGTGGAGGCAACCGAGCACGAGATCAGCCACCTGCGGGCGGATCTGTCGGCAGCAGGTCTGCTCTAGCTGCGGGTCGGTCCACCCTCAAGGTGGACTTGAGCGTTACCGTGGGCAGGTGGCAGGTAGCAGCGGAACCAAGACCCGGCAGGTCGCACCCAAGAAGGCGGCCGCGCCTCGGACGAGCGCGCGGGTTGCACCGGCGCGCCGGCAGCGTGGTCCGGTGGCGGTGGCTGGCCGGCTGATCGCCGGCCTGTGGTCAGCACTCGGGATGCTCGTCGGCACGTTGGCCCGCGCGGTCGGCCGCAACGCCGCCACCGCCCGCGAGCTGGACCCGGCTCATCGCCGCGACGGCGCCGGCTTGGCGGTGCTCGGGCTGGGCGTGATCTCGGCGACCGCGGTCTGGTTCAGCTCGGCCGGCGCACTGGGCCGGTTGATCGACAGCTTGGTGCGCGTGCTGATCGGCAACGCGGCCGTGGTGGTGCCGGTGCTGGCAGCCTGCTGGGCGGTTCACCTGCTTCGCCAGCGTCCGCAGCCCGAGCGTCGTGGCCGGCTACTCGTCGGCGGCATCGCGATCGGGCTCACCGTGACCGGCATGCTTCACCTGTGGGCAGGCTCGCCTAGGGCCGCGTCCGGCTGGCCGCATGCCGGCGGCGTGGTCGGCATGTCCGCCGGCCTGCTCGAGCGTGTGCTGCCGGCCAGCCTGGTCGTGCTCGTGCTGTTCCTGCTCGGCGCGTTCGGCACCCTGGTGGTCACCGCCACCCCGATCAACCAGCTCTCGGCCCAGCTCCGCGAGCTGTTCGCTACCCGCTCGAGCTCACTCGGTGCGGCAACCGATCCGGCCGATGTGGACGATCCGGAGCAGGCCGGCCCGCTGAGCCTCGGTGAGCGGTTGCGCCGTCGCCGTCCGAGCGTCAGCCCGCTCGACCCGGATCTGGCCCCGTTCCTCGACGACCCGTTCCCGACTGAGCCCGACAGCGCCGATGGCGAGGCGATCACCGAGCAACTGCCCGACCCGGCGGCGGTCCGCAAGCCCCGCCGTCCCCGGGTCGCCAAGCCAGATCCCGATCCCGAACTCCCGCCGATCACCCGACCGACCCAGCTGGAGCTCAACGGTGGCGCGGGCCTGTACACGCTGCCGCCCGCTGACATCCTCGGCGCCGGATCACAGCACCTGGCACACACCAAGGCCAACGACGAGGTCATTGCCGCGCTCACCCAGGTCTTCGAGGAGTTCAACGTCGACTGCGCGGTCACCGGCTTCAGCCGTGGCCCGACCGTCACCCGGTACGAGGTGGAGCTCGGGCCGGGGGTGAAGGTGGAGCGGATCACCCAGCTGACCCGCAACATCGCCTACGCGGTCAAAAGCCCGGACGTCCGGATCATCAGCCCGATCCCGGGCAAGTCCGCGGTCGGCGTGGAGATCCCGAACACCGATCCTGAGATCGTGATGCTCGGCGACGTGCTGCGCTCCAACGTGGCGCTGCGCGATCACCATCCGATGCTGGCCGCACTCGGCAAGGACGTCGAGGGCGGCTTCGTGGTCGCCAACCTGGCCAAGATGCCGCACCTGCTCGTCGCCGGTGCTACCGGAGCCGGAAAGTCGTCCTGTATCAACTCCCTCATCCTGTCGGTGCTGACCCGCGCCACCCCGGACGAGGTCCGGATGGTGCTGATCGACCCGAAGCGGGTGGAGTTCGCCGCCTACCAGGGAATCCCGCACCTGGTCACCCCGGTGATCACCAACCCGAAAAAGGCCGCCGACGCCCTGGCGTGGGTGGTCCGCGAGATGGACATGCGGTACGAGGACATGGAATCCTCCGCCGTCCGCCATATCGACGATTTCAACCGCAAGGTCCGCAACGGTGAGCTGATCGCACCGCCCGGCAGCGAGCGGGTCTACCAGCCCTACCCGTACCTGCTGGTGATCGTGGACGAGCTCGCCGACCTGATGATGGTCGCGCCGCGCGACGTCGAGGACGCGATCGTGCGCATCACCCAGCTGGCCCGGGCCGCCGGAATCCACCTGGTGATCGCCACCCAACGGCCCTCGGTCGATGTCGTCACCGGCCTGATCAAGGCAAACGTGCCGTCCAGGCTGGGGTTCAAGACGTCCTCGGTCACTGACTCCCGGGTTATCCTGGACCAGCCGGGTGCTGAGAAGCTGCTGGGCAAGGGCGATGGCCTGTTCCTGCCGATGGGCGCGTCAAAGCCGGCTCGCATCCAGGGCGCCTACGTGACCGACGCCGAGATCAATGCGATCGTCGCGCATTGCCGCGCGCAATTGCAGCCGACCTATCGCGATGACGTGACCGCCCCGATAGCTGCGAGGAAAGAGATTGATGCCGATATCGGTGACGATCTCGACGTCCTCCTGCAGGCGGTCGAATTGGTGGTGTCGACCCAGTTCGGCTCGACTTCGATGTTGCAGCGAAAGCTGCGGGTGGGCTTTGCCAAGGCCGGTCGGTTGATGGATCTGATGGAATCCCGATCGATTGTCGGCCCGTCCGAAGGTTCCAAGGCGCGCGATGTCCTGGTCAAGCCGGATGAGCTGGCCGGGCTGATCTACACGCTGCGCAATGGCGGGACGGCCGATGACCTGGTTACCGATGACGATCTGGACGCCGACGCACCGTTCTGATCGCGCCACCGAACACAATTCGACCCTGGCCGTTCGCGCTGGCCAGGGTCGAGTCGTCTACGGGTGACGGTTTATGCGGCGTGCCTTGCGGTATAGAACATTCGACGCAGGCCGAGCTTGGCGCGCATTGCCGAAGCGTGGCGACCGACGCCAGTCGGTGCCTGCGCGGGCTCGGTCCAGCTCGCTGCCCGCGTGCGGGTCAACTGAAATCCGGTCATGACCACCTCCGGTGCTCAGGTTAGAGGTGTTGCGGCTGTGACGGTTGAGGCGCGCGGTACCAATGAGAATTTTGTGTCGGGCGTGTCGGGCGTGTCGGGCGTGTCGACGTGGGCCGGTCGGCCTTGAAAGCACGGGACGGTCTCAGGGTCCGTTCGCCAGCGGGATCTCAGAGGGTGAGCAGCATCCGGGAATTGCCCAGAGTGTTCGGCTTGACGTATTCCAGATCGAGGAATTCCGCGACGCCGGCGTCATAGGAGCGTCGCATTTGGGAATAGGTGTCCGGATCAACCGGAGTGCCTTCGATCTCCACGAATCCGTGCCGGGAAAAGAAGCGCACCTGGAATGTCAATGCGAACAGCCGCGCCAGGCCGAGCTCACGCGCGCCATTGATCAACTCCGCCAGCAGCAGGTCGCCGAATTTGGCGCCCCGGCAATCCGGCGCGATCGCCAGCGTCCGGATCTCACCCAGGTCCTGCCAGAGCACGTGCATGGCCCCGCAGCCAACGATCCGGCCGGCATGCTCGGCCACCCGGAATTCCTGAACGTCCTCGTACAGCGTGACGGTGTCCTTGGCCAGCAGGATCCGTTGGCCGGTGTAGGTGTCGATCAGCGACTTGATCGCGGGCACGTCCGCGGTCCGGGCGCGACGGATGAGCACCGGGTCGGCTGGCTCACTCGATGCTGGATTCGGGACTTCGGACACGATGCTGAGAATATGCGATCGGGCAGCCGGCACGGCAGGCCGATCGGGCGAGCAGCGACTGCTGGCGGCACGGGTAGCCTCTGGGTGTGTCAGCTGATTCCCCGAGTGCCGCCGCCGGCAAGGTTGCCATCGTCACCCTTGGCTGCGCCCGCAATGAGGTGGACTCCGAGGAACTGGCCGGTCAGCTCGCCTCGCGCGGCTGGCAGCTGACCGAATCTGGCGATGCCGACGTGGTCCTGGTCAACACCTGCGGCTTCATCGACTCGGCCAAGAAGGATTCGATCGACACGGTGCTCGCCGAAGCTGATGGTGAGCGAAAGGTGGTCGCGGTCGGCTGCCTGGCCGAGCGCTATGGCGATCAGCTGGCCAAGGCTTTGCCCGAAGCTGATGCGGTGCTCGGCTTCGACAGCTACCCGCAGATAGACCAGCGACTCGATGATGTGCTGGCTGGCCGGGCCATTGCCGCGCACGTGCCCAGCGACCGGCGCAGCTTGTTGCCGATCAGCCCGGCCCAGCGACCGGCGGCCGCGGCTGATGTCACGGTGCCAGGACACCGGTGGGGTCCGACCGCGGCACGCAAGCGGCTGGCCGACTCGCCGGTCGGCTACCTCAAGCTTGCCTCCGGCTGTGACCGGCGCTGCACGTTCTGTGCGATTCCCTCGTTCCGGGGATCCTTCGTGTCGCGGCCGGCCACCGATCTGCTCGCCGAGGCTGCCTGGCTGGCTGCCAATGGCGTGCGCGAACTGGTCCTGGTCAGCGAGAACTCGACGTCCTACGGCAAGGACCTGGCCGACCTGCGTGCACTGGAGGCGCTGCTCGGGCAGTTGGCCGCGATCGAGGGCATCGAGTGGATCCGGGTGTCCTACCTGCAGCCGGCCGAGTTGCGTCCCTCGCTGCTGCAGGCCATTGCCCAGACTCCTGGCGTGGTCGACTACTTCGACCTGTCCTTTCAGCATTCCGCCACCGAGGTGCTGCGCCGGATGAAGCGGTTCGGCTCGACTGAATCGTTCCTGGATCTGATCGGTCAAGCACGGGCGCTGGCGCCGACCGCGGGCATCCGGAGCAACGTGATCGTCGGCTTCCCTGGTGAGACCGAGGCCGACGTCGCCGAGCTCGAACGGTTCCTGACACTGGGTCGACTCGACGTGGTGGGCGTGTTCGGCTACTCCGATGAGGAAGGTACCGAGGCTGAACTGCTGGCCGGAAAGCTCGCTCCGGAGCTGATTGCCGAGCGGGTCGAGCGGGTGTCCGCACTTGCCGAGGAGCTGATGAGTCAGCGGGCCGAGGACCGGGTGGGCGAGCAATTGGAGGTACTGATCGAGCAGGTCAGTGACTCCGAGGTCATCGGGCGAGCACGGCATCAGGCTCCGGAGACCGACGGCTCGGTCACCCTGACCGGTGAACTGGCCGGTCTGTGCGCCGGGCAACTGGTGATTGCGCGGGCCGCCGACAGCATCGGGGCGGACCTGGTCGCTGAGTACCAGGCTGGATCAGCTCGATGACCGGCCTCGATCCGGTGGCCGATCCCGGGCTGGGATCGCGCCTCACCGATCCGATCGACCACATTGCTGATCCGGTCACGCCAACCGTCTCGGCCTGGAACATCGCCAACGCGCTCACCATGCTCCGACTGGCGCTGGTGCCGGTGTTCGCGCTCGCACTGTTCGGTGCCGGCGGCTATTCGCGCGGCTGGCACGTGGTGGCCTGCGCGATCTTCGTGGTGGCCAGCCTGACTGATCGGATCGACGGCGATATCGCGCGCAAGCGTGGCCTGATCACCGATTTCGGCAAGCTGGCTGATCCGATCGCCGACAAGGCCCTGATCGGCACCGCGCTGGTTGGCCTGTCGGTGCTCAACCAGGTGAGCTGGTGGGCGACCGCGCTGATCCTGGTGCGCGAGGTTGGCGTCACGCTGCTGCGGTTCTGGGTGATCCGGCACGGCGTGATGCCTGCCAGCCGGGGCGGCAAGCTGAAGACCCTGGTGCAGGCGATCGCGATCGGATTGCTGGTACTACCGCTTTCTGGTGGCTGGCACGCCGCGGCCAGCACGGTGATGTGGGTGGCTGTGTTGCTCACCCTGGTCACCGGGGTCGATTACGTCTTTCGGGCGGTTAGCCTGCGGCACCGGACGGTCGGCTGAGACTGGCCCGGTGGGAGTTCCACCGAACCGGAACAGGACCGCCGAGCAGACCGTTGTGCCTGCTGTCGGGCTGTCGTGCGGGCAGCCACGATGCAGGCAGCGCCAGGATCGGAAAAGTTCGCTCTGAGCAAACAGCAACTATTGCTGGGCGGCATGGTCAACCAGCGGACTAACATCAAAGCAAGCAAAGCCGATGGGAACGCCGGGATCGGGCAGTTACCGGTTGCTGGGCAATGAGAGAGGGGTGTCGCGAGATGGCAGTTTTGCGCCATGTGGTCGGCGAAACCCTGCGCGCGGTGCGCCTTCGACAGCGCCGCACCCTGCGTGAGGTCTCTGCTGCGGCCCGGGTCAGCCTGGGCTACCTGTCCGAGATCGAGCGCGGCCACAAGGAACCATCCTCGGAGTTGCTGGCAGCAATCTGCGAGGCCCTGGACGTGCCGCTGTCCGAGGTCTTCACCGCGGTTTCAGACACGTTGCGCCGGCAGGAACTGATGGCCGAGCGCACCATGGTGCTGGGTGCGCGGCGAGGCTCGCCGGTGCTCACGCCGGCTCCGTCGCGGGGCGGTGACGGCCCGCAAGTACGGGCACTGCCCAACGTCGCCGCCTGAGTCGTCAAGCCCCTGGGGTGAACCTCAGGTAGCGGTTGAGACCCTGGGCGTGTCGCGCGCGCAATCCGGGGCTATCGCCGGATCGGGCCTAGCGTTTGGGGCATGAGCACGCAAGGCAGCCGGCATGAGCCACCGCACCGTCGAGATCCGCTGACCGAGATTGTGCTGTGTCCGACCACCGGCCGACCGGTTCCAGGTGCGGTGGATCGATCGGACCCCGTTGATCGGACGGTCGCATCGTCGATGGCGACGCGGACCGCTGCCCGAAGTCGCGCCGCGATCCTGGACGGTGCCCGTGCCGCGGTGAGCGCGGCCGGGACCAGGATCACGATGGCTCAGGTGGCAGCTCGGGCCGGCGTGGCCAAGGCGACGCTGTACAACCATTACCGCGCTCGTGAGGACGTGCTGGCCGAACTGCTGCTGGTCGAGATCGACGAGCAGGTATCAGCGCTGGCGCACTTGAGGCTTGCCGACGCCCTTACCGAAGCCGCAGCAGCGATTTCTGAACATCCGTTGCTGGAGGCGCTGGGTGCGCACGACAGCACTGCGCTGAGCGTTCTCGCTCGGGTGGACGTGACAGCCGCCGGCTGGGGACGGGTCGCGCAGGCCATCGACCGGCTGCTGCACAGCCATGGCCGTCGTGGCACGCCGACCGTATTGCGCTGGCTGTCCTCCTTCGTGATAGCGCCGGCCGACCGCAGCGATATCGAGGCTGACGTCGAGGTGTTGATCGCCGGGTTGCCGCCGGCCCGATGAAGCCTGTGGCTCCGGTTCGACGGACGCTTCGCCCTCGGTTCGACGGGCCCGCTTCAAGCCGCCGGATCGCCGCGGGTCGGGTGTCCTTGGACTCGTCCAGCGCAGATGAGGCAGACTGGATGCCAGGCCGCGATCGACGTCGGCTTGATGAGTTGACTGATGAAAGGTCGTTGAACAGCGATGGCTAACGGGTTCGCGAAGGCCTGGAATTACGTCTCGGCCTGGTTCAGCAACAAGGTGGACGAGAAGGCCGACCCGAAGATCCAGATTCAGCAGGCGATCGAGGACGCCCAGCGCCAGCACGCCAGCCTCACCCAGCAGGCAGCCAGCGTGATCGGCAATCAGCACCAGTTGGAGATCAAGCTCGATCGCAAGCTCGGCGAGATCGAGCAGCTGCAGGCTCAGGCCAAGCAGGCGCTGGTGCTGGCAGATCAGGCGCGGGCCGGCGGTGATGAGGCCAAGGCAGCCGAGTTCGAGCAGACCGCGGGGGTGCTTGCCAACCAGCTGGTGTCGGCCGAGGCCGGCGCTGCTGACCTGAAGAACCTGCATGATCAGTCGATCGGGGCGGCCCAGCAGGCCCGGCAGGCGGTCCAGGACAACGAGATGCGGCTGCAAGAGAAGCTCTCCGAGCGGACGAAGCTGCTCAGCCAGCTCGAGCAGGCCAAGATGCAGGAGCAGGTTTCGGCATCGCTCAACCAGATGAGCGAACTGGCGGCGCCCAAGAACACGCCGTCCCTTGAGGACGTCCGGGACAAGATCGAGCGCCGGTACGCCAACGCGCTCGGACAGGCCGATCTGGCCTCGAACTCCACCCAGGGCCGAATCCTTGAGGTGAAGAAGGCGACTGTGAACATGGCCGCGCAGTCCAGGCTCGCCGAGTTGCGGGCGTCGATGGGGCAGCCGGCCGCGCCGCAGGCAGTGCAGGCCAAGTCCCAGCCAGCTATCGCGAACCCGACGCCGTCCGGGCAAGACCAGCAGGCTAGTCAGCCGGCCGACCCAGCCAGCTGATTCCCGGCTACTGGCCGCCGACCCCGATAGCTGGGCGGCCAGCTATCGACTAGCGATCGGGAGCCGGCCCGGCCTGGCAGCGCGGGCAGTAATAGGTGACGCGATCCTCCGGGTTTCCGGTCGGCTGGCCGGCGCCCTCGGC
>JBDSAN010000092.1:0-10084 GCA_039922115.1 Jatrophihabitantaceae bacterium | reverse complement strand
CCGTCGATCCGCTGCTGTCGATCGTGGTCGGGGTGCTGGTCTATGACGAGCACATCCACCGGGGCCCGTGGTCCGGCGTCGGGCTGGTCGCGCTGATGCTGCTGCTCGCGGTGTCGGTGATCCAACTCGGCAAGGTGGACACCCTCGAACGGGTGGAGGAGCTGGCCACTGCCTGAGCGTGCGCACCGGTAGGGCAGGATGGTTGTCCGTGCCAATCCGGTCGCACGATACGAGGGGTCAGTGATGAGCGGGCCGTCCGAGCTGCGCGCCGAGCAGGCCAACCTCGACCGGCTCTATGCCCGGCTGGACGAGGTGCGGGCTGCCACCGCCAGCACGCTGAACCAGCTGCACCGCTCGGGCACCGCCGGTACCCCGGCCGGCCGGGTCGAGCGGGACGCCTTTCTCGCGCTGCACAAAGAAAATCTGGAACGGCTGAACGCGGTCGAGGACCGGCTGTGCATCGGCCGGCTCGACCTGGCCGACAGCAGCACCCGCTACATCGGGCGGATCGGCCTGACCGATGCCGGCGGCACCCGGTTGATGCTGGACTGGCGGGCGCCGGCCGCGCAGCCGTTCTACCGAGCCACCCCGGCCGAGCCCGACGGCGCCATCAGCCGCCGGCACCTGAGCACCAGCGATCGCAAGGTAACCGGCATCACCGACGAGGTGCTGGACCTGGCCGCCTTCACCGCGGCTGGACGCAGCACCGAGACGGTGTCGGCCGATGACGTGCTGATGCTGGCGCTGAATGCCGGCCGGACCGGCCAGCTGCACGACATCGTGGCCACCATCCAGGCCGAGCAGGACCGGATCATCCGGGCCCCGATGGCCGGCGTGCTGGTGGTCCAGGGTGGCCCCGGAACCGGCAAGACCGTGGTCGCGCTGCACCGGGCGGCCTACCTGCTCTACGCCCACCGGGATCGGCTGTCCCGCAGCGGGGTGCTGCTGGTCGGGCCGAACAACCGCTTTCTGGACTACATCTCCCAGGTGCTGCCCAGCCTGGGCGAGACCGGCGTGGTGCTGGCCACCGCCGGCCAGCTGTACCCGGGCATCGACGCGCAGGCCAGCGAGCCGGCCGAGGCGATCGCGATCAAGGGCGACCTGCGGATGGTGCGGGTGCTGGCAGCCGCCGTCCGAGCCCGCCAGCGGGTGCCACAGCAGCCGATCACGCTGGACGTCGAGGGCAGCCAGCTGGTGCTCACCCCGACTGATGTCGAGCAGGCCCGGCATCGCGCCCAGCAGTCGCGCAAGCCGCACAATGTCGCCCGGCTGCGCTTTGCCACCGAGCTGGTCCGGCGGCTGGCGATCCGGCTGGCCAAGGCGCTCAACACCGAGTTCGATGACGATCACCGGGCCGAGCTGATCAACGCGGTGCGGGCCTCGCCGGACGTCCGGCGCGAGGTGAACCTGTGCTGGATGCCGATCACGCCGGAGAAGCTGCTGCGGGACCTGTACGCGAGCCCGGAGCTGCTGGCCGCGGTCGCGCCCCGGCTGTCGGCCGCCGAGCGGGCGGCGCTGCACCGGCCCCGGTCAGCACCCTGGACGGCCGCCGACGTCGCGCTGCTGGACGAGGCCGCCGAACTGCTCGGCACCGAGGAGGCGCAGGCCGATGCCGCCGAGGCAGCGGCAGCCGCTGACCGGGCGCACGAGGTCGAGTACGCCGGCCGGGTGCTGGACATGGTCGCCGACATCGCCCCGGACGCGCTGCAGATGACCACCGCGAGCGCGCTGGCCGACCGCTACGGGGCCACCGCGACTCGCCGGCAACTGGTGGACGAGGCAGCCAGCGATCGGAGTTGGGCCTTCGGCCACGTCGTGGTGGACGAGGCACAGGAGCTGTCGGCGATGCAGTGGCGGGTGCTGATGCGCCGCTGCCCGGCCCGGTCGATGACCGTGGTCGGTGACACCGCCCAGACCGGTTCGGTGGCCGGTGCCTCGTCCTGGCAGCAGGTGCTGGATCGCTACGTCGGGCAGCGCTGGCGGCTGACCGAGCTGACCGTGAACTACCGCACGCCGGCCCAGATCATGCAGGTGGCGACCGCGACGCTGGCCGCGGCCGGGGTGGTTACCAGCGAGCTGACCTCGGCCCGGGTCGGCCAGTGGCCGCCGACCGTGACCAGCACGGACGGGCCGCTGGCTCCGGTCGCCGCCGAGCTGATCAGCCAGGAGCTGGCTGAGCTCGGCGATTCGGCCGGTCGGCTGGCGGTGATCGCGCCGGCGGCCCTGCTGCCGCTGGGGCTGGCCGGCGACGAGCGGGTCTCGGTGCTCACCGCCGGGCAGGCCAAGGGACTGGAGTTCGACGCGGTGATCCTGCTCGAACCTGCCGCGATCCTGGCCGAATCCCGGCGCGGGATCAGCGACCTGTACGTGGCGATGACCCGGTGTACCCAGCGGTTGCGGATCGTGCACCGGCTGCCGCTGCCGGCCGGGCTGGCCGAAGCCGGCGGGCTGGTGGCGACTCCCGCCGGTTAGCTGCTGGTCGGTTAGCTGCTGGTCGGTTAGCTAAGCGGTGGCCCCATCCTGATGACCCAGGTAGATCGCGGACATGTCCTTGTCGCCATGGCCGGCCTCCGAAGCCCGATCGAGGTACCCGAGCGCGGCCCGGGTGATGGCCATCTCGATGCCAGCATCGGCGGCGGCGGCCAGGATCAGGCCGGCGTCCTTGCGGGCGCCGTCCAGCGCGAACGCGGCTGCCCAGTTGCCTGCCAGCATCGCGTTGCCCTTGAGCTGGACGTACGGGGCATCCAGCGCCCCGCCCTGCACCGCCGCCAGGAACAGCGCCGGATCGACTCCGAGCCCGCTGGCCAGCGTGAGCGATTCGGCGATGCCCTCGGTCACCGCGATCACCCAGGCGTTGGCGGCCAGCTTGAGCCGGCTGCCGTGACCGGCCGGCCCGACCCAGATGGTGCGCGAGCCGATCGCCTCGAATACCGGCTGGCATTCGGCCTGCAGCTCCGGATCGCCGGAGGCCAGGATCACCAGCGTGCCGTCCTCGGCCGGCTTCTTGGTGCCGAGCACCGGCGCGTCCAGGTAGCGCAGCCCGAGTTCGGTGGCCAGCTCGGCCAGTTGCCCGGCCCCGGCCACCCCGACGGTGGACAGCTGGATCCAGCTGGCGCCGGGCCGCAACCCGGGCGCTGCCTGACGCATCGTCTCGGCGACGCTGTCCCGGTCGAACAGCATGGTGATCACGATATCGGCGTTTGCCACTGCTCGATCAGGTGAATCGGCAACGATGGCGCCGAGTTCGGCGAGCGGTTCGGCCTTGTCCCGGCTGCGGTTCCAGACCCGCAGGGCCAGGCCGGCGGCGGCCAGGTTCCTCGCGATCGACAGGCCCATGGTGCCGGTTCCGAGCAGGGCGACGGTCGGTGGTGTTGTCATGGCTCCAGGCTACGAGCCCAGCCGCAGTTTAGGAGCCCAGCTGGCCGACCGCGTAGGCGATCACCAGCACCGACATCACCAGCGCTGATACCGACTCGGTCGCCATCAGCAGTTTTGCACGTGGCGATAAGGGCATCGTGTCGGTCGGGCTGAACGCCGAGGAGTTGGTGATCGAGACGTAGAAGTAGTCGATGAAGCCGGGTGCCCAGCCGGACTTGGCCGCCGAACGCTTGGCGACCTCGGTGATCGCGTCGTGGTCCTCGTCCTGCGGGAACCGGAAGTCGGCCACCGGCAGCCGGGGTCGGGCGGTCTGGGTACGGGTGACCGGGCCGCCCCGGTCGAGTTCCCAGTAGGCCAGCGCGAACATCAACACGTTGGTCAGCCACACCTGGCCGGCAGCCAGCAGCAGGCCGGCGCCGTCGGAGCTGCCGCCGACCAGCCGGTGGATCAGCAGCACCAGGGCGGCCGCGTTGCTGGCTGCGATCAGCAGCACCAGGCCGATCGCGAGCCGGCGCAACAGCTTGTTCTGCTTGGTCATCCGGCGCGGGTTCGCGCTCACCAGCGGGACGAACAGCGCCAGTTCGAGCACCGGCACCACGAAGCGTGGACCGACCAGCAGCGGGTTGGGCAGCAGCGCGTATAGCGCCATCGCCGCCAGTACCGCGACCGCGGCGGGCAGCCGGGGTTCGCCCGGGTGCAGTTGATGCTTGTGCTCGGCGACCATGCCGTTATTGATAGGGCATCGGGACGGTCCGGGCCGGGAGGCGCGAGCGGCTCAGCGCCAGCGGCCGGCCCAGCTCACTTCCAGCGGAAGTGCACGAACACCCGTCCGAAATTGTCCTTGTCCTTTTCCACCCGGTGATACAGCGCCTTGATCTCCTTCTGGTCGAGAAAGCGCAGCACGTGTTTCTTCAGCTGGCCGGAGCCCTTGCCGGGGATGATCTCGACCAGTGGCGCCTTGATCCGGACCGCCTCGTCGATGATGTCGCGCAGCGCCTTGTCGATCTGGCCGCCCCGGTTGTAGATGTCGTGCAGGTCGAGTTTGAGCTTCATCGGACGGCCTCTTCGGCCGCGACCGGGCCGGGTGGGGTGCCGTCACCGAACGGCCGGCCGCCGAGCGCTTCGCGGCCGTGCGGTTGCCACCAGCCGGATTCGTCCGGTCCGAGCGGGACGATCCGGCTCGGGTTGAGCTGGTGGTGGACGTAGTAGTAATGCCGCTTGATGTGGTCGAAGTTGACCGTGTCACCGAAGCCCGGGGTCTGGAACAGGTCCCGGGTGTAGGCCCAGAGCACCGGCAGTTCGGTGAGCTTGGATCGGTTGCACTTGAAGTGGCCGTGATAGACCGCATCGAAGCGGACCAGGGTCACGAACAGCCGGACGTCGGCCTCGGTGATGCTGTCACCGACCAGGTAGCGCTGGCCGGTCAGCCGGTCAGACAGCACGTCCAGCCGCTCGAACAGCGCCCGGTAGGCCTGCTCGTATGCCTGTTGATCGCGGGCGAAACCGGCCCGGTACACCCCGTTGTTGACCTCGGCGAAGACCTCGGCATTGACCGCATCGATTGCCGGCCGGTGCTCGACCGGATAAAGGTCGGGCGCGCCAGATCGGTGCAGCCCGCGCCATTCGGTTATGAAATCAAGGGTGATCTGCGGGTAGTCGTTGGTGACCAGCTTGCCGGTGGGGACGTCCACGATCGCCGGAACGCTGACCCCGTTGGGGTAACCGAGCTCGCGCGCGTCATAGGCCTCGGACAGGTAGCTGATGCCCAGTACCGGATCGCGGCCGTTCGCATCGAGGGTGAAGCGCCAGCTGCGCTCGTCCTGGATCGGGTCGGTGACCGCCAGCGAGATCGCCGGCTCCAGGCCGAGTAGCCGGCGGACGATGATTGCCCGGCTGGCCCACGGGCAGGCCCGGCTGACCACCAGGCGGTAGCGGCCGGCCTCGACCGGCCAGTGGCCGCCGGCATCGGGCCCGGGACTGCCGGCCGGCACGGCCGCGCTGATCCGGTCGGTGAAATGCGGCCCGGACCGGTGAAAACCCTTCGGCTTTGGTTGCTCGACCATCGCTCCAGCATGCCCCACCGCAACCGCGCGGTGGGACGCCCTACGCTGGTTGGCATGTCCATCCTGATCCGCTCCATGCTGCTGGGCCTGGCCACCGGCGGGCGCAGTTCGATCGGCCTGGCGGCCCTGGCGGCCACCGCCGACCGGTCCACCGGATCGGTGCTGACCGGCCGCTGGGCCGCGCGGCTGGCCGGGCTGGCCGCGACCGGTGAGCTGATCGGCGACAAGCTGCCGCAGACCCCGAGCCGGTTGCAGCCGGCAGGTGCGGTGGCCCGGCTGGCGCTGGGCGCGGTGGGTGCCGGGGTGCTGGCACACCGGGACGGCAACCGGCGAGCGGTCACGCTGCTGGCGAGCGCACTGGGCCTGGCCGGCGCGGCGGCCGGTACCCAGCTCGGTGCCCGCTGGCGCGCGATCGCCTCGGTGAAGTTCGGAGCTGACCTGCCGGCCGCGCTGATCGAGGACGCTGGCTGCCTGGCCGCCGCCGCTGCCGCGACCCGGCGCTAGCCCGCGACCCGGCGCTAGCCCGCGACCCGGCTTTGATTGACCGGCGGGCCTCAGTCGCAACCACGGGTGCTGACCGGGCTGCTGGCCGTCCGGCCGGCGCTGCTGTCCGGCGAGATCTCGGCATTGGTGAGCGCGTAGCCGACATCGGACTGGTCCACGCTGGCCGCGAACACCACGCCGAGCACCTCGCCGTTGGCATCGAGCAGCGGCCCGCCGGAATTGCCCGGCCGGACCTGCCCGCGCACCGTGTACACCTGCCGGGTGACCGTCTTGCTCTGGTAGATGTTCGGCCCGGTCACCGTGGTACGGGCCGCGATCCGGGCCGGGACGGCGGTGAACGGCCCGTTTTCCGGGTAGCCGGCGACCACCGCCGAGGTGCCGCTACCGGTCGGGCCGGCCAACACCAGCGAGGTGCGGTTCAGGCCGGGCACGTACAGCACCGCGATGTCGCGGTTGGGGTCATAGACCACGACCTGGGCTGACAGCGTGCCGCCGCCGTCGGGCACGGTGACCTTCGGGTTGCGCACGCCGGCCACCACGTGCGCGTTGGTGATCACCCGGTGCAGGCTGTAAACGAAGCCGCTGCCTTCGATCGAGCGGCTGCAGCTGGGCGCGTCCCCGGAGATCTTGACGATCGAGCCGGCCGCGGCCCTGACCGCCGGGGCCACCGCGGCCGGGTCCGGAGCGGCCACCGATGGGGCTAGCAGGGTGGCGAACGGCCCGGACACGGCCGGCAGGTCGTGTTGCTGCACCTCGCGCAGCAGGGTCGCGACCACCTGCTGGCCCTGGTCGGGCACCACCAGGTCGATCGCGTGCAGCACCGCGCTGCGGTGGATCTGGCGAGCCAGCGTCGGCGTCGGCGCGTAGGCGAGCGTGAGCGCGAGCAGCCAGGCCAGTGCCAGCGTCGAGATCACCGAGATCACCGCGCCGCCGACCCCGTCGGCCGGGCCGAGCGCGGTCTTGGCGACCGCGGCCCTGATCCGGTTGCCGACCAGTTGGCCGAGAAAGTTGCCGACCGCGGCGAGGATCAGCACGACCGCCAGCGTGACGATTCGCTGGCCGAGCGCCTGGTCAGCGGCCAGCGCGTTGGTTGGAGCCTTCAGCAGGCCACGGGCTAGGCCCGGCGCGAGCCGCACGCCGATCCAGGCCCCGATCAGGAAGCCCACGAACGAGCAGATCGAGCACAGCAGCCCACGCCGGTAGCCACCCAGCGTGGCCAGCGCCGCCAGTGCCAGGATCAGCAGGTCGAGCAGGTCACCGCGCAACGTGCGTCCCTTCGAGGTCCTCGGCCAGCCGGCAGGTAGTCGGTCACCCGGCTGAGCTGCGGCCGGGTGCCTATCGAGTGTCGCAGGCCCGGCTGTGGTCATGGTGGGCGATTGGCAGAGTTGGTCACGGGCTTGGTTAGGGTTGTCGGCTGTGGCAGCCACCGGAACCGACCAGCATCTGATGCAACGCCAGCTCGAGAGCCAGCTGGCCGCCGAGCTCGGAGTCCGCGATGGCCAGGTCCGGGCGGCGGTGGAATTGCTGGACGGCGGCGCGACGGTGCCGTTCATCGCGCGCTACCGCAAGGAGGTCACCGGCACCCTGGACGACAGCCAGCTGCGCACGCTGGAGGAGCGGCTGCGCTACCTGCGCGAGCTGGCTGAGCGGCGCACCGCGATTTTGGACGTGATCGACAGCCAGGGCAAGCTGGACGATGCGCTGCGCGCGAGCATCCTGGCGGCTGATTCGAAGGCCCGGCTGGAAGACATCTACCTGCCGTACAAGGTGAAACGCCGCACCAAGGCCCAGCTGGCTCGGGAGGCCGGCCTGCAGCCGCTGGCTGATGGCCTGCTGGCCGATCCGACACGCCAACCGCTGGCCGAGGCCGCCCGCTACCTCGACTCGGCCGGCGAGGGTTTCGCCGATGCCCAGGCGGTGCTGGACGGAGCACGCTCGATCCTGGTCGAGCGCTATGCCGAGGACGCCGACCTGATCGGCGAGCTGCGCGAGCGGCTGTGGTCCACCGGCCGGCTCAGCTCGGCGGTGCGTGAGGGTCGGCAGGAGGACGGGGTGAAGTTCGCCGACTACTTCGCCTTCGCCGAGCCGCTGACCCGGCTGCCCTCACACCGGATCCTGGCGCTGCTGCGCGGGGAGAAGGAGGAGGTGCTGCAGCTAACAGTGGAACCGGCCGAGACTGCCGAGGTAGGCCCGAGCGAGTACGAGCGGCGGATCGCGCACCGGTTCGCGATCGTCGATGCCGGTCGACCGGCCGATCGCTGGCTGCTGGACTCGGTGCGCTGGGCGTGGCGGACCCGGATCGCTGACCGGCTGGCCATCGACCTGCGGGTCCGGCTGCGCCAGGCCGCTGAGGACGAGGCGGTGAAGGTGTTCGCGGCCAACCTGCGCGACCTGCTGCTGGCCGCGCCGGCCGGTGCCCGGGCCACCATGGGTCTGGATCCGGGCCTGCGGACCGGGGTGAAGGTGGCCGTGGTCGATGCCACCGGCCGGGTGCTGGCCACCGAAACCATCTACCCGCACGTGCCGCACCGGCGCTGGGACGAGGCCAAGGCCAAGCTGGCCCGGCTGGCCGAGCAGCACCGGGTCGAGCTGATCGCGATCGGCAACGGCACCGCCTCCCGCGAGACCGACAAGCTGGCTGCCGAGTTGATCGCGGCCCGGCCGGCGCTCGGCCTGATCAAGGCGGTGGTGTCTGAAGCCGGTGCCTCGGTGTACTCGGCCTCGGCCTACGCCTCGGCCGAGTTGCCTGAGCTGGACGTGTCGCTACGCGGCGCGGTCTCGATCGCCCGCCGGCTGCAGGATCCGCTGGCCGAGCTGGTCAAGATCGACCCGAAGTCGATCGGGGTGGGGCAGTACCAGCACGACCTGCCCGAATCGAGCCTGTCCCGGTCACTGGACGCGGTCGTCGAGGACTGCGTGAACGCGGTCGGCGTCGACCTGAACACCGCGTCCGCACCGCTGCTGGCCCGGGTATCCGGGATCGGGGACGGCCTGGCTGCCGGCATCGTCGCGCACCGCGACGTCCACGGCGAGTTCCGGTCCCGGCGGGCGTTGCAGGCAGTGCCCCGGCTCGGGCCGAAGGCCTTCCAGTTGTGCGCTGGCTTCTTGCGGATCCGCGGCGGCGACGATCCGCTGGATGCCTCCAGCGTGCACCCGGAGGCCTACCCGGTGGTCCGGCGGATGGCGCGGGCAGCCGGTACCGACCTGGCCGGCCTGGTCGGCAATTCCGCGACGCTGGCCTCGCTGCGGCCGGCCGATTTCGTCGATGACAGCTTCGGGTTGCCGACGGTGACCGACATCCTGACCGAGCTGGACAAGCCGGGCCGCGACCCCAGGCCGGCATTTCGGACCGCGACCTTCGCCGACGGGGTGAACACCCTGGACGATCTGCGGCCGGGCATGGTGTTGGAGGGGACGGTCACCAACGTGGCGGCCTTCGGTGCCTTCGTCGACGTCGGGGTGCACCAGGACGGCCTGGCGCACATCTCGGCGATGTCGACCAGCTATGTCAGCGATCCCCGGACGGTGGTCAAGTCTGGTGACATCGTGCGGGTAAAGGTGCTCGAGGTGGACGTGGCCCGCAAGCGGATCGGGCTGAGCCTGCGGCTGGACGACGAGGCCCGCCCGGCCGGGCCGAAACCTGACCGGGCGCCCAGGCCGAAACCTGACCGGACGCCCGGTCCGAAACCTGACCGGACGCCCGGGCCGAAACCTGACCGGGCGGGGAAACCTCAGCGGCCGCAGCGCAAACCCGATCGAGGTGCCGATCGTCCGGCACCGTCCGGCGCGATGGCCGAGGCGCTGCGCCGGGCCGGGCTCGGTGGCCCTACTAGCTGACCGGGCTGCCAAGGTTGGGCCGCTGGCCCCGTCGCGATCGTTGCCCCGTCGCGATCGTTGGCTCGGCTCACCACGTCGAGTGGTCGGTTGCGGCCGCGACACGCCGACCGTATCCGCCCACTCGCCGCGCAACTGCCCACTCGCGGTGGTGAGCCGCTCGCAACTGCCCACTCGCGGTGCTGAGCGGGCCGGTCAGCCACCTGAGCGGGCTAGCTCGTCCGGCTCGTCGGTGACCAGGGTTTCTGGCGCCCGGTAACCGATCGCGGCCGCACCGAGCAGCACCGCCGCGGTGACGCCGAAGG
>JBDSAN010000091.1:0-11812 GCA_039922115.1 Jatrophihabitantaceae bacterium | reverse complement strand
CCGCCGTGGCGGTGGCCGCCTACCAGGCTGAGGCCGCGAGCAAGACCGACCTGGATCGGCAGGGCGCGGACGCCAAGGTGAAATCAGGCGTGTTTACCGGCTCATTCTCCACCAACCCGGTGACCGGTACCGACCTGCCGATCTTCGTTGCCGACTACGTCCTGATGGGTTACGGTACCGGCGCGATCATGGCGGTGCCGGGACAGGACGAGCGCGACTGGGCCTTCGCCGAGACCTTCGGGTTGCCGATCGTGCGTAGCGTGCAACCGGCAGAAGGCTTTGCCGGAAAGGCATATCTGGCTGATGGGCCGGCTATCAACTCGGCCAACGACGAGCTGGATCTGAACGGCTTGCCAGTGGCTGAAGCGAAATCGCGGATGATCGAGCACCTGGAAGCGGCCGGTCGTGGCCGGCGTGCCACCAGCTACCGGCTGCGCGACTGGCTGTTCAGCCGCCAGCGCTACTGGGGCGAGCCGTTCCCGATCGTCTATGACGACAATGATCAACCGATCGCGCTGCCCGATTCGATGCTGCCGTTGCTGCTGCCCGAGACCAACGATTTCACTCCCAAGTCCTACCCGGCCGATGATGTGACCTCCGACCCGGAGCCGCCGCTGGGGCGGCTGACCGACTGGGTGCAGGTCGAGCTGGACCTGGGCGACGGGCTGAAGAAGTACCGGCGCGAGACGAATACCATGCCCAACTGGGCAGGTTCGTGCTGGTACGAGCTGCGCTACCTGGATCCGACCAACAGCGAGGCCCCGGTCGATCCGGCCGCCGAGTCGTACTGGATGGGCCCGACCGAGCAACGCCCGCTGGGCGGCGTCGACCTGTACGTGGGTGGCGTCGAGCACGCCGTGCTGCACCTGCTGTACTCCCGGTTCTGGCACAAGGTGCTGTTCGATCTGGGCTACGTGTCCAGCTCGGAGCCGTTCCACAAGCTGGTGAATCAGGGCATGTTGCAGCTGCCGGCCTACACCAACGCCGATGGCTTCTACGTCGAGGCCAGCGAGGTCGTCGAGGCTGACGGCGCGTTCAGCTATCAGGGCCAGCCGGTCAGCCAGGAGTTCGGCAAGATCGGCAAGAGCCTGAAGAACGTGGTCGGGCCGGAGCAGTTCATCGCCGACTACGGTACCGACACATTCCGGTTGTTCGAGATGTTCTCCGGGCCCCTGGAGCAGTCCCGACCCTGGGACGCCAAGGCGATTGTCGGGCCCTACCGGCTGCTGCAACGGCTGTGGCGAGTGGTGCTGGACGAGCACACCGGCCAGCCGCACGTCGCCGACATCGAGGTGCCGCCGGAGCTGAATCGGCAGTTGCACAAGGCTATTCATGCCGTCCGTGAGGGCTATGAATCGCTGCGGTTCAACACCTCGATCGCCCGGATCACCGAGCTGAACAACACCATCACCCAGCTGTACCCGGCAGGGGGCGCGCCCAGGCTGGTGGCCGAGTCGATGGTATTGATGCTGGCACCGCTGGCACCGCACATCGCCGAGGAGCTGTGGTCGCGACTGGGCCATCAGCAGTCGCTGGCCTGGGCGCAGTTCCCGGTGGTGGACGAGGCGTTGCTGGTCGATGACACCATCGAGGTTCCGGTGCAGGTCAACGGCAAGGTGCGTTCGGTGATCTCGGTGGCCGCTGACGCCGATCCGGCCACCATGGAGGCGGCGGCGCGCGCTGATGAGAAGGTGCAGGCGGCGCTGGCCGATCGCGACGCCAAGCGGGTGATCGCTGTTCCCGGCCGGCTGATCAACTTCGTCGTCTAACGTTGGCGGCTATGGCAGGTCAGCAGCAGGTCACGGTGGTCACCGACTCCACGTCATACCTGCCAGCCGGCCTAACCGACCAGCTCGGGGTGCGGGTGGTCGCGCTGCAGGTGCAGCTGGGTGAGCGCAGCGGCCTGGAAGGCATCGACATCAGCCCGGCCGATGTCACTGCCGCGCTGCGCGCCCGGATGGCAGTCACCACCTCGCGGCCGTCACCGGTCGAGTTTGCCGAGGTGTACCGCGACGCGCTCGCCGCCGGCGCCCAGGCGGTGGTCTCGGTGCACCTGTCGGCTGAGCTGTCCGGAACCTGCGATTCGGCCCGGCTGGCCGCGGCCGAGTTCGGCACCGGCGCGGACGCCCGGGTTCGAGTGCTCGATTCGCGATCAGCCGGTATGGCGCTGGGTTTCGGCGTCCTCGCGGCGGCTCGGGCTGCTGCCGACGGGGCGAGTGCCGAGCAGGTCGAGCAGCGAGCCCGGACGACCTGTGAATCGACCAAGGCGCTGTTCTACGTCGACTCGCTGGAATGGTTGCGCCGCGGCGGCCGGATCGGGGCGGCGGCCGCTCGGTTCGGTACCGCGCTGTCGGTCAAGCCGCTGTTGCACCTGTCCGACGGGCGGATCGTCCCATTAGAAAAGGTGCGAACCGCCTCGAAGGCGATCGCTCGGTTGGTGCAGTTGACGGTGACCGCGGCCGGTTCTGATCCGGTCGATATCGCGGTTCAGCACCTGGCCGCGCCGGAGCGTGCTGCCGATCTGGCGGCCAAGTTGCGGGTAGCGCTGCCCAAGCTGGGCGAGCTGTACGAATCCGAGGTGGGCGCCGCAGTCGGCGCGCACGTCGGGCCGGGCCTGCTGGGCATCGTGGTGTCCAAGCGCTGAGCTAGCCGTTCGGTCCTGGGCGGCTGGTCACCGCTTCGGGCAATGCCCGGTGCCGATCGGGAACTTCGAGTTGAACGTGTAGTTACCGCCGGATCCGGTATTGAGCGTGACGTAAAGCCCGTCCTGGACGATGCAGGCTTGCTTGTCGGTGCTCTCCATACCCAGCCAGCGATACCAGCGCAGCCGGACCCGGATCGAGCTGTGCGCGGGCACCGATACCACGATCGCATCGGGGTGTTGGCTGATCACTGTTGCCGGTGCGTCCACCAGCGGCGAGAAATCGATCACCTGATAAAGCGTCCAGTGCGAGCTTCGCCAGATCGGATTGAGGTAATCGAGGTTGGTGTTGATCAGGCGCAGTTCTTCCTTGCCGTAGGCGGTGAGTTCGGCATCGGGCACCGCCACGTACTGCACCGCGTTATCGGTCAGGAAGCTCCGGTAGGACTGCACGGTCGGTTGCTGCTTGTAGAAAACCGCATCGTTGAGCCGGACGTCGGTCTGGCGCAGCCAGCCGCGAGCCAGCGGTACCCCACGGGCGAGGTAGACCGAGTCCCAATGGCCTGCCATCTCGGGTACTTCGACGCGGCCGGTGAGCCGGCCCTGGCTCTGGATGCCGGCGATCACCTGGTTGTAGTACTCGCTGTAGCCGCTGACCCGTCCGGTGCTCGCGATCGAGTCGAGCCGAACCGGCAGCTGCACCGCGACGATCACCGCCAGCGCCAGCGCGGTCAGGGTGCGGGTACGCCAGTGCACGAACGAGGCAGCGATCGGCAGTGCGAACAACAGGCTGAGCCGGGTGGAATTGGATCCGACCGGGGTCGGTAACGCGAATGCCGCGATCACCATGACGATGCCGATAGCTGCGCCGAGCCTGATCGGCAGGCACCGGCGCGGCACGGTGGCCAGCACGATCGACAGCGCGACGAGCGATTTCAGGCAATCCAGGAAAGTGAATGGCTGGTGGCCGCCGTCGCCGAAGACCACCGAGATGATCGCGACCGAGATTGCCGACGGCACGATCAAGGCCGCGGCCACGCCCGGCCTGCGCAGCAGCACCGCCACGCCGCCGGCTACCCAGATCAGTAGCGCGGCGACCGGACTGGCCCCGCCGCACAGCAAGCTGAACACCGCGGTCAGCACCATCGCCAGCCAGCGCGGAATCCGCTTCGTCGCGACGAAGTTCAGCGCGATCAGCCCGCAAGCTAGCCCACAGGCGAAGGTGATCCGGCCTTCCACCACGTTGGCCACCTGGGTCACCGCTGCCGCGATGCCGCCGAGCACCGGACGCGCGGGTCGCAGCCGGTGCAGCAGCCGCACCGTGTACCAGGTGCCGACGATTGCGGCGATCGCACCGGTGAGCTTGGTGCCGACCTGGGCCATCACCGCCGAGGCCCACAGGGTGTAGCCGTATTCCACGGTGCCGCCGAACCAGCGGAAGTCAATGATCGACACCGGATAGCGGCTGGCGAAGTCAGCGCGGGCAAGCTGGGCGGCCAGATCGGTATTCATCGGCGGCAGCAGCAGAAACCCCCAGGCCAGCAGCACGCCTACCGCAGTCGCGATCAGCGCTTGCCGGTACCCGGACCGCCAGATCCGGCGGGCATAGATCACCGGATGCCGCGGCGTGGCGGCGCCAACCTCGCTGTCGGGGGTCGGCGGTGACTTCAGTGGCACAGTCACCCAGTCTTCCATCCACAGCCGAGAAGGTTTTCCACAGATCGCTGTGAGTCCCGATCCGCGCCATCCCCGCTGCCTAACGTCGGACGGGTGCAGCGTGGTTCAGAGGTTCCTTCAGTCCGGTCCAGGCTCGGCGACCTTGCCTTTCGGCTGCGTCGGGCAGGGCCGGTGGCCGCCCTTCGGGGCCGGCGTACCGCTGACCCGGCCAGGCCTGGTATCCGCAGTGACCCGGGCCGGGGTGGCACCATCGCGATGCTGGTGCTGGCAGCGCTGGTGGCTGGTGTGGTCGGCTGTTGGGTCTGGTCGTCCAGGCCGCATCGGATCGGCTCGCCGGTGTCGGCCGCGGTGGCTGGGCCGATCGGAACCGCCCTGACCAGCCTGCCCTCGGGTGCAGCGTCGGTTGCTCCGCCCCCGGTCAGCCCCGGCGGTTCGCTGGCTTCGCCGGCTGCTCGGGCAAGCTCGGGTGGTCCAGCTGAGCTGGTCGTCGATGTGGTCGGCAAGGTGCATCGACCGGGGATCTACCGGCTGCCCACCGGCGCGCGAGTCGACGACGCGGTGTCGGCAGCCGGTGGCGTGCTGGCCGGCGTCGACCCGGTCACGGTCAACCTGGCCCGCAAGCTGACCGACGGTGAGCAGGTGGTGATTGGCCTGGCGGTGCCGGCCGCCCAGCCCGCTTCGGCTGATCCGGGCAACGCGGCTGCCGGAGGTTCGGCCGGATCGCCGGCTGGCCCGGTCGATCTGAACACGGCCACCGCAACCCAGCTCGACGCGCTACCCGGGGTGGGTCCGGTGCTGGCGCAGCGAATCGTGGACTGGCGTACCCAGCATGGCCGGTTCAACTCGGTGGATCAACTGCAGTCTGTATCAGGCATTGGCGATGCGAAGTATGCCGACCTCAAGGCGCTGGTGACGGTCGGATGAGCCGGCCGCCGGATCTGCGGTTGGCGATCGCGGCACTGGCCGGCTGGCTGGCACTGCTCTGGGGACTGACGAGTTCAGCTGGGACGGTGGCAGCGGTCGCGGCGCTGGCCTTCGGGTTGGCGGTGCTGCTGGTGGCCGCCGGTCGCCGGAACGCCCGCTGCTACCGCTATGCCTTCCTCGCGGCAGCGATCGCGCTGGTGCTCGTGCCGCTGGCAGCACGGCTTCAGCTGACCCGGCATGGTGAGTTGGCCAGGCTTGCCTCGGCCCGGACGGCGGTGACCGCCGACCTGGTGGTGACCGGCGATCCCCGACCGCTGAGCAGCACCGGGGTGGCCGGCAGCCCGCGCAGCGCGATCGATGCCAACCTCCGCCGGGTCATGATCGGTGGCCGGTGGCGCTCAGCTACCGGGCCGGTCCTGGTGCTGGCGCCATCGTTGGGCTGGCAGGCGGTGCTGCCGGGCCAACGGGTCCGCTTGGACGGCCGATTGGCACCGCCGCTGTCCGGTGGGCTGCTCGCGGCGACCCTGTCGGTGAACGCCGATCCGGAACTCCTCGGCCGGCCGCCGCCGTGGCAGCGGGCGGCCGGCGCGGTCCGGACGGGCTTGCGCCACGCCTCGGCCGGCCTGCCGGAACTCGTCCGCGGCCTGCTGCCCGGGTTGGTCGACGGCGACACCAGCGGCTTGGACCCGGTGTTGGCCAGCCGGTTTCAGGCCGCCGGGCTAACCCACCTTGTGGCTGTATCAGGGACTAATTTGTCGATTCTGGTGGGGACGGTCGCGCTACTGCTGCGCCGCGCCCAGGCCTCGCCTCGCGCTATCGCGGTGACCGGCGCGATCGTGGTGCTGGGTTTCGTGATCATCGCCAGGCCATCGCCGAGCGTGTTGCGGGCCGCGGTGATGGCCTCGATCGCGCTGGCGGGGATGGCTACCGGCCGGCAGCGCTCAGCGGTTCCGGTGCTGGCCGCCGCCAGCCTGGGACTGCTGGTGTGGCATCCGGACCTGGCGACCAACCTGGGCTTCGCGCTATCGGTAGCGGCGACCGCGGCGCTGCTGCTGATCGCGCCTGGCTGGGCTGAGGCGCTTCGCCGGCGCGGCCTGCTGGCTGGCATCGCCGAGCCGGTCGCGGTCGCCGCCGCAGCCCACCTGGTGACCGTCCCGTTGATCGCCGGCATCAGCGGCCGGATCAGCCTGGTCGCGATCCCGGCCAACCTGCTGGCTGAGCCCGTGGTGGCTGTGACTACCGTGCTCGGCCTGCTGGCCGCCGTCTGCTCGGTGTGCTGGCTGCCCGGCGCGGTGCTGCTCGCCGACCTTGCCGGCTGGCCGTGCCGGTGGCTGGTCTGGGTGGCCGAGTACTTCGGTGCGCTGCCCGGCGGCTCGCTGCCATGGCCGGCCGGAGTGTCCGGCGGGATGCTGCTCGGCCTGCTGCTGCTCGGGGGCTGGTGGCTGTGCCGTCGACCCTCCGTGCGGGCCCTGGTGGCGCTCGCGGTGGTGGTTGCGCTGCTGGTGCAGGTGCCGGTTCGCTCGCTGGTGACCGGTTGGCCGCCGGCCGGCTGGCTGATGGTCGTGTGCGACATCGGCCAGGGCGATGCGATTGCGCTGAACGCCGGTGCCGGCTCGGCGGTGGTGGTCGATGCCGGGCCAGATCCGGTGAAGGTCGACCGATGCCTGCGTCAGCTTGGGATCAGCCGGGTACCGCTGCTGATCCTGACCCACGCGCACCTGGATCACGTCGGCGGCCTGGTCGGCGTGCTGCATGACCGTCAGGTCGGTCAGGTGTTCACCACACCGCTGGCCGAACCTGCCTCCGGTCACCAGCTCGAACTGGCCGCGCTGGCCGGTCGCGGGCTGCCATTGCGGCTGCTCAGCGCGGGCGCGCTGCTGAACAGCGGACAGGTCCGGCTGGACGTGCTGGGCCCGAGCCGGATCTACCAGGGCACCCGATCTGACCCGAACAACTCCTCGGTGGTGATGCGTGCGACGGTGCGCGGGGAGCGGATCATGCTTGCCGGCGACGCCGAGGTCGAGGCCCAGGACGATCTGCTGGCTGCCGGGCTGGACCTGCATGCTGACATTCTGAAGGTGCCTCACCACGGCTCGGCCTACAGCGATCCGGCGTTCCTGCAGGCGGTGCACGCCCGGCTGGCGGTGATCTCGGTCGGCGCCGGCAACGACTACGGGCACCCGTCGCCGCTGCTGCTCAACGCGCTGGCCAAGCTGGGCGTGCCGGTTCGTCGCACCGACCAGGACGGCGACGTTGCGGTGGTGCTGGATCATGGCCGGCCGGTGCCAGTCACCCGATCCACCACGTCGGGCAATGCGACCGGGCCGGCCGATACCAGATCAGGCTGGCCTTGACCGAGCTGTCGCAGGTTCGTGACAGCATGCAGGGGTGCCTTCTTCGAGCAGTGCGGTCGCGCCATTGACCCTGGTGGTCGGCGATGAGGAGTTCCTGGTCAGCCGAGCCCTGGAGGATTTGCGCCACGCGGTGCTGGCCGAGGACCCGGACGCCGAGGTGCACGACATCCAGGCAGCGGCCGTCGAGGTGGTTGAACTCGCCCAACTGCTGAGCCCGTCGCTGTTTGGCGGACGGCGGCTGATCCTGCTCAACGCCGCGCAAGACCTACCGTCCGCGCTGGTTGCCACCGTTTTGCCGCTGCTGATCGACACCGATCCGGATTGCACGGTGGTCATCCAGCACCTCGGCGGCGCGAAGGGTAAGGCGGTCCTGGATCAGGTGCGCAAGGCCGATCCGGCCGTGATCAGTTGTTCCCGGCTGACCAGGGCTGATGAGCGGCAGGATTTCCTGCGCAGCGAGGTACGCAGGTTTCGGGGCAAGATCACCGCTGACGCGGCCGCCGCCCTGCTGGATGCGATCGGCAGCGACCTGCGCGAGATTTCGGCCGTCACCGCGCAGTTGATCGGCGACACCGGCGGTGCCATCGACGCCGACGCGGTTGCCGCCTACCACCGGGGCCGGGCCGAGGTCACCGGCTTCGCGGTGGCCGATCAGGCCGTCGTCGGCAACGTGGCAGGGGCGCTGACCAACCTGCGCTGGGCACTGAATGTCGGCGTGCCGGCGGTCGTCATCGCCGACGCCCTGGCCGACGGGGTCCGGACGGTGGCCAGGGTGCTGGGCGCCGGCCCTGGTGATCCGTTCCGGCTTGCTCCCGCGCTGGGGATGCCACCGTGGAAGGTGAAGCGCGCTCGCACCCAGTCCCGCGGCTGGGCCGAGCCGGGCCTGCAGCGAGCACTCGCGGTGGTCGCGGCGCTCAACGCCGACGTGAAGGGCAACGCGGCCGACCCGGAATACGCGTTGGAATCAGCGGTGCGCAAGATCGCTACCGCCCGCGACCTGCGCGACCGCTGACCTAGCCTCGGCCACCAAGGGAAGGCCCAGCAAGCCCAGCGCGCCAAGCCCCAGGCACCGCCTAGCCCAGCGCGCCAAGCCCGGACGGCGCCAAGGCTCAGCGCTTAGGCTCAGCGCTTAGGCTCAGCGCTTAGGCTCAGACAGCGCAAAGCCCGCGTACCCGACCTAATCTGGTCGGGTACGCGGGCTGCGTAAGCGAAGTGGTTAGAGCGAGTTCGCGCGCTGAGCCATCGCCGACTTCTTGTTGGCGGCCTGGTTCGAGTGGATGACGCCCTTGCTCACGGCCTTGTCCAGCTGCCGGGAGGCATGCGCGAACGCGGTGCTCGCCTTGTCCTTGTCGCCGGCCTCGGCGGCCTCACGGAAGGACCGGATCGCGGTCCGGAGCGAGCTCTTCACGCTCTTGTTGCGCAGCCGAGCGGCCTCGTTGGTGCGGATCCGCTTGATCTGGGACTTGATGTTCGCCACGAAGTTGCCTCAAATGCCGATCGTTGGAGAAGTGATTGACGATGCTGGGCCGTCCAGACAGGTCCGGACAACCTCGCCAGGTTACCAGTGCGGCTTGCCGCCGCCCAAATCACCGCAGCCCGCCGCCCAAATCACCGCAGCCCGCCGCCCAATTCACCGCAGCCCGCCGCCCAAATCACCGCGTTCACCGGAGCTAGGCGGCCGATTGGCGGCTCAGGCGCGGACGGATACCAGCTCGAACCGGGTGTACAGAAAGGTACGAACCGAGTCCGGTTCGGACAGCACCTCGGTGATCGGGCCGTCCTCGGCTCCGTCCAGGCCGAAGGCCATCGCGACCCCGTCGGTGAAGTAGACCGGCGAGTCGACCGGAGCCACATCGGTGAGCCGTACCACCACGTACCGGTCACCGATCTCGGCGACCAGTGCGGCCGCATCCGCCGGCGAACCAGGCGTCTCGACGGTGTGCACCGACAGCACCTTCTGCCAGTCGTCCTCACCGCCGGGGGAGGTGTTGACCAGATCACCGGCCTGCAGGCTGGTGGCGGCGATTCGGTACTCGGTGACGGCACGCGGGTCTGCGGCTGGCTGGCTCATCCGCCCATCCTCGCATCCGCCGACCGGGCCGCTGCGGCAAGGAGTGCAGGCGCGCCGGCCAGGCGTGGGAGAATTGGCATCAACACAGCCCGGCCCGGCCGTCCCAACCGCGGCAGCCACCGGGCGCCACCGGACAGAGAGCAGAAGCACCGCCCGTGCCCGCTATCCCGAGCCCACCCGGCAACACTCCGCCGGCGCGCATCCGCAACTTCTCGATCATCGCCCACATCGACCACGGCAAGTCGACGCTGGCTGATCAGATGCTGCGCCTGACCGGGGTGCTCGACCCCCGTCAGGCCAAGGCGCAGTACCTGGACCGGATGGACATCGAGCGTGAGCGCGGCATCACGATCAAGGCGCAGAACGTCCGGATGCCGTGGCAGTCCCAGCTGGATGGCACCGACTACACCCTGCACATGATCGACACACCCGGCCACGTCGACTTCACCTACGAGGTGAGCCGCAGCCTGGCCGCCTGCGAGGGTGCGGTGTTGCTGGTCGACGCCGCCCAGGGCATCGAGGCGCAGACGCTGGCCAACCTCTACCTGGCGCTGGAGAACGACCTGCAGATCATCCCGGTGCTGAACAAGATCGACCTGCCGGCCGCGCAGCCGGACCTGTACGCCGCCGAGATCGCGCACATCATCGGCTGCGATCCCGACGACGTGCTGCGGGTCTCGGCTAAGACCGGCCAGGGTGTGGCCGAGCTGCTGGACGTGATCTGCCGGGACGTGCCACCACCGGTGGGCGACGCCGATGCCCAGGCCCGCGCGATGATCTTCGACTCGGTCTATGACATCTACCGCGGCGTGATCACCTACATCCGGGTGATCGACGGCCACATCAGCCCCCGCCAGCGGATCAAGATGATGTCCACCGGCGCCACCCACGAACTGCTCGAGGTGGGCGTGATCTCGCCGGAACCGGTTGTCAGCAAAGGCCTCGGGGTGGGCGAGGTCGGCTACCTGATCACTGGCGTGAAGGACGTCCGGCAGTCCAAGGTCGGCGACACCGTGACCGACGCGGCAAAGCCCGCCAAGCAAGCACTCGGTGGGTACCGGGACCCGAACCCGATGGTGTACTCGGGCCTGTTCCCGATCGACGGCTCAGATTTCCCTTTGCTGCGCGATGCGTTGGATCGATTGCGGCTCAACGACGCGGCGCTGGTGTACGAGCCGGAATCCTCGGCCGCGCTCGGGTTCGGGTTCCGCTGCGGTTTCCTCGGCCTGCTGCACCTGGAAATCACCCGGGATCGCCTGGAACGCGAGTTCGGCCTAGAGCTGATCTCGACCGCACCGAACGTGGTGAACCGGGTGGTGCTGGAGGATCGGCGCGAGTTCATCGTGACCAACCCGTCGGACTGGCCGTCCGGGCAGAAGATCGCCGAGGTGCACGAGCCGATCGTCAAGTCGATGATCATCTCGCCGAGTGAGTACATCGGCGCGATCATGGAACTGTGCCAGTCCCGCCGGGGCACCCTGCAGGGGATGGATTACCTGTCCGAGACCCGGGTCGAGCTCAGATACACCCTGCCGCTCGGTGAGATCATCTTCGACTTCTTCGACGCGCTGAAATCACGCACTCGCGGTTACGCCAGCCTGGACTATGAGGAGGCCGGCGAGCAAGAAGCCGACCTGGTCAAGGTTGACATCCTGCTGCAGGGCGAGGCTGTCGATGCGTTTTCCGCCATCGTGCACAAGGACAAGGCCTACGCCTACGGGGTCATGATGACCACCAAGCTGCGCGAACTCATCCCGCGCCAGCAGTTCGAGGTTCCGATCCAGGCGGCCATCGGATCCCGAGTGATAGCAAGGGAATCCATTCGCGCGATCCGCAAGGACGTGCTGGCCAAATGCTACGGCGGTGACATCACCCGCAAGCGAAAGCTGCTGGAGAAGCAGAAGGAAGGCAAGAAGCGGATGAAGATGGTGGGACGGGTCGAGGTGCCGCAGGAGGCGTTCATCGCGGCGCTGTCCACCACCGAATCACCCGATTCCGCCAAGCGATGAGCGAACGGTTCCAGCACCGGGACTTCAGCGGCCTAGTCATCACGCTGCCGGACCTCGACCCGGTCGTCGGCCGCTGGCGATCGCGCTTCCACAATTACATCAAGCAGTTGCCCACCCACGTCACACTGCTCGCGCC